>JAOOLH010000001.1 GCA_028408675.1 Prochlorococcus sp. AH-716-K03
AAGAGAAAGGATAATTTTTTTAGGGACTGGGATTAATGATCAAGTATCAGATTCACTAGTTGCACAATTATTATTTCTAGAAGCCGAAGATCCTGAAAAGGACATTCAAATATATATCAATTCTCCTGGTGGTTCTGTTACTGCTGGATTAGCTATTTACGATACTATGCAGCAGATCTCTCCAGATGTTGTAACAATCTGTTTTGGGGTAGCTGCAAGTATGGGAGCATTCCTTCTCTCTGGTGGCGCAAAAGGAAAAAGATTAGCATTGCCTAATTCAAGAATAATGATTCACCAGCCTCTTGGAGGTGCTCAAGGCCAAGCAGTAGAAATTGAAATACAAGCAAAAGAAATACTGTTCCTCAAAAAAACATTAAATTCTCTTTTAGCAGAACATACGGGACAATCTTTGGAAAAAATCAATGAAGATACTGAAAGAGATTATTTTCTATCGCCTGGAGAAGCAGTTCATTATGGATTAATTGATAAAGTAATAAAAAATGACAAGTAAAAGTAATATTTTAAGAATATGATGACGAATCCAATTTTATAAGCAATCCTAATAAGTAAGGGATACTTATCTTTTTTATTTTTTACAAGCTTTAATAATCGATGGCTAAATTTGACGCCCATCTAAAATGTTCATTTTGTGGTAAATCACAAGATCAAGTCAGGAAACTTATAGCCGGTCCAGGAGTTTACATTTGTGATGAATGTATAGATCTTTGTAATGAGATTCTTGATGAAGAATTAATTGATACGCAAGCAAAACTGAATAACTCACCTCAAGTAAAGAAAAAACTACAAACTAATAATCCTAATAAATCTCTTCCCTTAGAATTAACTTCTATACCCAAACCGATTGAAATTAAAAATTTTCTTGATAACCAAGTTGTAGGACAAGAATCTGCAAAAAAAATATTATCAGTAGCAGTTTATAATCACTATAAAAGATTAGCTTGGAGATTAAATGAAGAAATTAATGAAGATAATTCTAATGGTTGCCAAGCTACTAAACTACAAAAATCAAACATCCTACTAATTGGCCCAACTGGGAGTGGTAAAACATTATTAGCACAAACTTTGGCTGAGTTTCTTGATGTTCCTTTTGCAGTAGCTGATGCAACAACTTTGACTGAAGCAGGATATGTTGGGGAGGACGTTGAGAATATCTTGTTAAGACTTCTACAAAAGTCTGAAATGAATGTGGATTTAGCTCAAAAAGGTATCATATATATTGATGAAATCGACAAGATAGCTAGGAAAAGTGAAAATCCATCAATCACAAGAGATGTATCAGGAGAAGGAGTTCAACAAGCATTATTAAAAATGCTTGAAGGAACCATAGCTAATGTTCCACCACAAGGAGGAAGGAAACATCCCTATCATGACTGCATTCAAATCGATACAAGTCAGATTTTATTTATATGTGGAGGTGCATTTATAGGTTTAGAGGATATTGTTCAAAAACGTTTAGGAAAACATTCCATAGGATTTACTACTACCCAAGAAGAAAACAAATTGGATGCAAAAAAAATAGTTGATTCTCGAGATGCTCTCAAGAATTTAGAACTAGATGATCTAGTCAAATATGGTTTAATACCAGAATTCATAGGTAGAATTCCTGTATGCGCAGTATTAGATCGTCTTACTAAAGAAACTCTTGAATCAATTCTTACAGAGCCTAGAGATTCACTAGTAAAGCAATTTAAAACTTTATTAAGTATGGATAACGTTGAATTAAAATTCGAACCAGAATCTGTGGAAGCAATTGCTAATGAAGCTTTTAAAAGAAAAACAGGTGCAAGAGCTCTCAGATCAATAATTGAAGAATTGATGCTTGATTTAATGTATACTCTTCCATCTCAAGAAGAAGTTAAAGAGTTCACAATTACAAAAAAAATGGTAGATAATCTGTTCTCTTCGAAAATTGTTAAACTTCCTGCAAGTCCTAATAGGATGATTAAAGAATCTGCATAAAAGTATCAGATTATTGTTTTCATACATAAACCTTAATCATTTAAATTAAAAATAATAAATGCTTAATATACATAAACCTTTTCATCAAAAATACAGGCCTCGTAACCTTGATGAGCTGATTGGTCAAGAATTTATATCAACAACTCTTAAACAAGCACTATCACTTCAAAAAATTGCTCCTGCTTATCTTTTTAATGGTCCTAGAGGGACGGGGAAAACATCAAGTGCAAGAATATTTGCAAAATCATTAAATTGCCTATCGTCTGATAAACCCACAGCTTATCCATGCGGAAAATGTGAATTATGCATACAAATTGCAGATGGTAATGCCCTAGACATTATTGAAATAGATGCGGCATCTAATACTGGAGTTGAAAATATAAGAGAAATAATAGATAGAGCAAGATTTGCCCCTACTCAAGCTAGATGGAAAGTGTATGTCATCGATGAATGTCATATGCTTTCAACAGCTGCATCAAATGCTTTACTCAAAACTATTGAAGAACCGCCTGCAAAAGTAGTTTTTATTCTTGCAACTACAAATCCTGAAAGAGTTATAAATACTATTCAAAGTAGATGTCAAAAATTCGACTTTAAAAGAATAAACTCAAATATTATTTTCCATCACCTTTCGGAGATAGCAAACAAAGAATCGATTAAATTTGAAGATCAAGCTCTAAAGCTTATTGCGAAAAGATCAAATGGTGGGATGCGCGATGCACAAAGTTTATTAGACCAATTAAGTCTTTTCCCTGATGGAATAAATACAAAGAACGTTCAAAACCTGCTTGGAGAAGTATCCGAAAATGATTTAACCAGTTTAATCAATGCATTAATTAATAAAGAACCAGAGTCTTTATTAATTAGTTGTAATAACTTATATGACGCGGGAAATGAACCACATGAGATATTGGTTGGCTTATTAAATATTACTAGAGACCTATTACTTAAAACTTTAAATAATAATTATTCAGATATGTTCTATACATCTATTGACTTTCAAAATGAATTAAATAAATTTTCTCATAGCATTAGTAAAAATAGGATAATTGAGTGGCACAACAAACTTAAGAATGTTGATTATCAAATCAAAACGAGCGATAATCCTCGTTTATGGTTAGAAATACACTTAACTAGTCTTCTTGGAAAAAATGACACAGCAAATATAGTTAATAATATAAAAAATAACAATGTAAATATAAATCAAACGCATGATAATAATAGAGAATTAGTGAATAATAAATTTATCTCAGAAGATAATAAAAATGAATCAGAAACCTTGAATAAAGAATTAATTAATAATCAACTTATCTCAAAAGATAATAAAAATAAAAATGAATCAGAAACTTTGAATAGAGAATTAATTAATAATCAAGATATTAAACAAAATTCTAAAAATGATAATCAAACTGATTATTTAAAAGAAAAGTGGGAGCTAATTCTCTCTAAATTAGAATTACCTTCAACAAAAATGTTACTTTCTCAGCAAGCAGAGCTTGCAAGTATTGATTCGAATGAAGTTTTAATAGCATTATCTCCCAACTGGGAAAATATGATCAAAAGTCGAAAAGTCATAATTGAGAATGCTATAAAAAAAGTCTTTGGGGATAACGTAAAACTTAACTTTTCTAGCAAAAAAATTAATATAACTAATACTACAAAATCACAAGAGACTGTAATTAAGAAATTAAATGAAAATAATGAAAGGCAAAGCACCGATTTTCAAAATTCACCCCCCCTTTCTAAAAAACCTCAAACAGAATCTTACGATAATAGTTCCAAAAATCTAGCAAATTTTTTTAATGGGGAAATTATTGATTTTGATGAATAACTTAAACACCAGTATGAAGTGTTTTCTTCCAGAGAATCTTTTTAGGGAAAATAGACATTTTTATTGTTACCCATGGTATAACTAAAAACCAATGAGATAGATATAAAAGAGAAACAAACATCATCATCAAATTAAGATTTTGTAAAACTGGACCTTCACTCTTACATGAAGAACCATACCAAAGTGCAATTCCCGACAAAGTAAATGCAGTTAAGGAGATCAGCCAATAACTGGGTGATTCTGCTAAAGCAATACTTAAAATCAAATCAATCATAGAAATAATAGGCAAGGCATATTGCAAGATAAAGAAAAAAGTTAAATCAAGCTTTTGAACAAGTTCAATTTGTTTTGAAAATAATTGATCGCCATAATCAAAAAATCTTTGCAAACCTCCTTCAGCCCATCTTTGTCTCTGTAAAAATAAAGCGGATATGTTTTCAACTGCTTCTTCCATAACAGGAGGATCCCATAAAATCCCAATTTTTGCTTTAGCAAATAAAAGCCTAAGACTTAAATCCAAATCATCAGTAACTGTATCTTCATTGAACGAACCACATTTAAGTAGAACTTCCTTATTAATTAATTGACCATTACCTCTCAATTCAGATACTCCAGCCACAGATAATCTTCCATATTGAAAAATGGCATCCATTGCCATTTCCATAGATTGACAAGTGGTTAAAAAATTCTTACTTATATTGATGACAGATTTTCTTAATTGTACTGCTGACCATGATCCCTCATAAACGAAACTAAAGAGTCTTGGTAAAGTATCTTTTTTCAATTGAGCATCAGCATCTAATATTAATAGCCATTCTCCCTGCGTAAAATTTAAAGCATAATTTAATGCTCCCGATTTGCCACCTCCGGCATTTGCAGATCTACTAATAATTTTTAATTTATCAAACTCTTTCGATAACCTTTCCAAAATTAAAGGAGTTTTATCTGAACTACCATCATCAATAATATAAATATTTAATTTATTGGCTGGATAATCTAAATTAAATAATCTTTCAACTAATCTTTCAATAACATTTTCTTCATCTCTTGCAGCAACTAAAATATCGAGAGCAGGTAACTTATCATAACTAGCTATCTTTTCATTATTTTTAGAAACAACACTTCTTTTTATGTTTTTTGAAATTACATTCAATCCATAACAGGCAACTAAAAAGGAAATTATAAATGTAAAAAATAGAAAATTTTTGAATTTAAAGATATGAGGAATAGTACTTACTAATAAACAAACAGCAAAAAATAAAAAAGATTTTAATCTTCGATTTTTATAAAAACCGTTACTCATAAATGTTAACTTATAATTTTTATTTTAATTATTGAGACAATATCTCAAATTTTTTAATTTTCGTTCCCTGATAATAATGATTCAATATTTGTTCATAAGTAAAACCTAATTCAGCCATTTCGATCGCTCCTGATTGAGATAAACCTACACCATGACCGAAGCCACCTCCTTTAAAAAGCCATAGATTATCATTTAATTTATTAATAGTAAATAAATTACTCGGCAAAAAACTCAATATTCGACGGATATCATCTTTCATGAGAACTATTGGTTTCTTTAAATTATTTAGCTTAATTTCTAATTTTATTACTCTTCCACTGGAACCTCTATCAATAATATTTAAATCAACCAAATCTGATTTTTCCTCGATCAATTGATTTTTTAATAGATTATTTTGGATGATATCACTAGAGATTATTTTCTTCCATCGAAAAAGAGAATGCTTATCACCATATACTTTTTCATCTGCAAACGCGAGAAATCTATTTAACTCATCCTCACTTTTGATTGGAAGCTTAAAAGCTTTTTTTAAAGAATCTAAACCATCAATCATTGAATTAAGATATCGATAATCTTTTATATGCCAAGATTCACTTGCGCTTGCTGATATACCTCCATTAGATCCATGATAAAAGGAATTTATTGGCTTCTTTTTATAAGTGATTATTAAATTTGAAGTATCCTTTATCGCTTTATTTACATTTTTATATTCATTGGCAGAGTTTTTATAAACTTGGCATTGAGTGGTTATACATAAATGATATTTATCGATTTTAAATCTATCAGAATTATAAAGTGCCCAAGTTCTAGCGATTATTGCTTGTGCTTTTAATGCCTCTAAAGGTGAATTAGAGCCAATTTCATGCGGCAGAAGACCTTTTAAGTAATCATCAAATTTGATTTTCTGAATCAACGTCCAAGTCCCGTATGAATCTTTAGCTAAATAAAACTTTGTACCAAAATTGACATCATTAATTTTTATCTCTTCGGATGAAGATATATAAATCGGACCTCGGAGTTTATGTTGCGAATATTCAGTAATAAGAAAAGGAATTATTGTTGTATTGTAGGATTTTTTAAAAAATTTATAGTTTAATTTTTTATCAGGAAGGTTTTTGCTAACTGGAATCCAAACTTCCCAATTTTTTGGAAAGGCTATCAGAGCTTTGTAACCTTTTTCTTTTAATTCTTCAGCTTGCTTTAGTGCAGATTCATAGCTTGCAAATGGACCAAATACAAGTCTTTCAACAGTGTAAGGGGTTTTCAAGGTTATTTTCTTCAAAACAATACTTATTTTTTTAGATTTGTGTTTTACACCATTAAGAGAAAGGAGTTTTAAAAAATCATTTTTTGTATTAAAAGTAATATTATAATTTTCTGGAAAGTTATCGATCTCGGCGCCTAGGTATTGTTTTAATCCAATCAAAAAGTTACCTTTTTTTAATTCTTGTGTAAGATTTATTTTTGAAGATTCTTCAGGAAAGCCACTTAATGTCAATATTGGCGTAATTGAACAAAATAACCAACATCCATAAATCAGAAATTTTAAGTTCAATTTGTGCAGCATAAGTTCGATAGTACCTTTTGATTTCAAAACTTTAATTTGCACCAATGCATATAAAGGTTTAGATTATCTAGATTAAACATTATCAAGGGAAATGTCTAAACTTAAAACTCGTAAATCAGCAGCAAAAAGATTTAAAGCTACTGCTTCGGGTAAATTTACAAGAAGAAGAGCTTTCCATAATCATTTATTAGATCACAAAAGCTCAAAATTGAAGAGACACCTTAAAACAAAAGCTGTTGTTGATGAAAGAGATGCTGATAATGTAAAATTAATGATTCCCTACGCTTAAAAGCATACAAGTTCCTTTCAAAATAAATTTATGGCACGCGTTAAAAGAGGCAACATCGCCAGAAAAAGAAGAAACAAAATCTTAAATCTTGCAAAAGGTTTCAGAGGAGGAAACAAAAATCTTTTTAGAACAGCAAATCAAAGAGTAATGAAAGCTCTTTGCAACGCTTATAGAGATAGAAGAAGAAGAAAGAGAGATTTTCGAAGACTTTGGATATCAAGAATAAATGCATCTGCAAGAATTAATGGCACAAATTACAGCAAATTAATAAATGGAATGAAGAATTCTAACATCATTATCAATAGAAAAATGCTTGCACAATTAGCTTTGAGCGATCCACAATGTTTTGAAAAAATAGTTTCCACTGTAAGCAATTAAATTAAAATTGTGAAAAATATTTATAATTAATGGAAATATCTTCCTTTCAATCCTATTTAATAATTCTTTTTGTAGTACTCATAATAATATCTGTTTTTGTATTTCGACAATTTCTTAAGACAAGAAAAGAAGAATTAAATTTAGTAAAATTTGAGCAAAAAGGCCTAAACTCACTAACAAAAGCTTCCGAATTATATGAATTTGGCTCTATCCAAATTAAAAAAAGATTATATTCAGAGGCCACTAAGACTTTTCTGAAAGCTATAGAATCTTACGATAATGAACCTAACGAAGCAAAAGCTATCATTGAAAATGCTCTCGGTTTCTCTTATGCTGCTCAAAATGAATTTAAAAAAGCAATCAAGCACTATAATTCAGCTATAAAATCACTTCCTGGCTATACAGTCGCTTTAAATAATCTTGCATCCGCACAACAACGATTGCTGGAATATGATTTAGCATATGCAACTTATAAGAAAGTTTTAGTAATAGATCCAAACAACAAAACAGCAATTAAAAAAAGTAAAGAACTTGAAAAAAGAAATAGTTACACCCCTTACAAAGGAATTAAAGATAAAGGATTTTAAAATGAAATATGATTCATCCCTACAAATTGGAGGTAAAAGCTTCTCAAGTAGGTTGATGGTTGGTACAGGAAAATATACTTCTTCAGAAGTAATGATAGAAAGTTTATCGAATACTGAAGCTGAAATAGTCACTGTCGCAGTAAGAAGAATTCAAAATAATCAAAATGGTGAAAATTTACTAGAAAAAATTGACTGGGGAAAATTCTGGATGCTTCCAAATACTGCTGGTTGCACCAATTCAGACGAAGCAGTAAGAATAGCAATTTTAGGAAGAGAACTGGCAAAGTTATCAGGTCAAGAAGAAAATAATTTCGTTAAATTAGAAGTTATTCCAGATAAAAAATATTTATTACCTGATCCTATTGAAACCCTTAAAGCAGCTGAAATATTAATAAAAAAAGATTTTATTGTTCTTCCATATATAAATGCTGATCCAATATTAGCTATAAAGTTAGAAGAGATAGGTTGTTCAACTGTAATGCCATTGGGCTCACCTATTGGCTCCGGTCAAGGGCTTTTAAATTTATCCAATATATCCATAATTATTGAAAATTCTAATATTCCCGTAATAATTGATGCCGGCATAGGTGTACCTAGTGAAGCTTCTCAGGCCATGGAACTTGGAGCAGATGGAGTTTTAATCAATAGTGCTATCGCATTAGCTAAAAACCCATTAAAAATGGCAAAAGCGATGAATTATGGAGTAAAAGCTGGGCGAGATGCTTTTTTAGCAGGAAGAATTGAAAAGCAAAAATTAGCAAGCGCTAGTTCACCTGATAAAAACATTTCAATAAAGTAATTAGATTCCTTAAAAACTAAATTTAATATTAAAAAAATTACAATATTAACTAATTTGTTAATTAAAGAGAGAAGATTTGAAACTTTTTACAATCTTTTTTCGCATTTTGTAAGCACTCTGTAGTAATTTAATAAATATAAAATGATATTTTAATTCTGGAGTTTTGAGTGAAAGTAATTGTTCTTGGCGGAGATGGTTTTTGCGGTTGGCCTTGTGCGGTGAATTTAGCAGAACAAAATCATGAAGTTATTATAGTTGACAACCTAAGTCGCAGAAAAATAGATATTGATCTTGAAGTGGAATCCTTAACCCCAATTTCTTCAATAAATGAAAGACTTTCTGCATGGGAAGAGACCGGTGGGAAACCAATAAAATTTATCAATATAGATCTTTCGAAACAATATCAAAAATTACTAAATTTACTTATTGAGGAAAAACCAGATTCGATTGTACATTTTGCTGAACAAAGGGCTGCACCTTACTCAATGAAATCAAGTTATACCAAAAGATATACAGTTGATAATAATGTAAATGGTACTCACAATTTACTAGCTGCAATTGTAGAAAGTAATTTAGATATTCATATTGTTCATTTAGGTACCATGGGAGTTTATGGATATGGATCACATAGAGGCGCAACAATTCCTGAGGGTTATTTAAAAGTTGAAGTACCTCAACCGGATGGAACTCGTTTTGAAGAAGAAATTCTTCATCCCGCTAGTCCTGGTAGTGTTTATCATATGACGAAGACATTAGATCAATTATTGTTTCTTTATTACAATAAAAATGACCTAATTAGAATTACAGATTTACATCAAGGCATTGTTTGGGGCACTAATACAGAAACAACATTAAAAGATCCAAGGTTGACAAATAGATTCGATTACGATGGCGACTACGGTACTGTTCTGAATAGATTTCTTATGCAGGCAGCTATCGGATATCCTCTTACTGTTCATGGGACAGGAGGACAAACAAGGGCTTTTATACATATCAAAGATTCAGTTAAGTGCGTTCAATTAGCTCTAGAAAATCCTCCACAATCTGGTGAACGAGTAAAAATTTTCAATCAAATGACAGAAAGTCATCAAGTTGGTGAATTAGCTAAAAAAGTTGCTTCTCTTACTGGAGCGGAAATTAATTATTTACCAAATCCTCGCAATGAAGCCGTAGAAAATGATTTAATAGTTGATAATAAATGTTTTATAGAATTAGGACTGAATCCCACTACTCTTGATAATGGCTTATTAGAAGAAGTTGTTGAAGTCGCAAAAAAATATTCTATAAGATGTGATGAAAAAAGAATTCCTTGTATTTCAACATGGACAAAGAAACAAGCTAAAGCAATAAAAACTAATTAAAAATTGTTTTAATATCAAACTTTAAAAAAGTGAAAATAGCATTCTTTACTGAAACTTTTCTACCTAAAGTCGACGGAATAGTAACAAGACTAACTAAGACCATCGAATTTTTAACAAAAAATGGTGATGAAGTGATAGTTTTTTGTCCTGAGGGATGTCCTGATTCTTATAAAGGAGCAACAATAGTAGGAGTTGCTGCAATGCCGCTACCCTTATATCCTGAGTTGAAATTAGGCTTACCTGGCCCTGCAGTCTCTGATAAGTTAGAAGAATTCAAGCCAGACTTAATACACGTAGTTAATCCCGCCGTACTTGGACTTGGAGGGATATGGCTAGCAAAAACAAATAATATTCCTCTTATTGCAAGTTATCATACACATCTTCCTAAATATCTTGAACATTACGGAATGGGAATGTTAGAACCACTATTGTGGGAATTATTAAAAGCAGCTCATAATCAAGCCTTATTAAATCTTTGTACTTCAACTGCAATGGTTAATGAACTCGAAGATAAAGGAATACAAAGGACTGCTTTATGGCAAAGAGGAGTAGACACTGAAAACTTCAGACCAGAGTTAAGAAGCGAAAAAATGAGAGAAAAATTATTTGGAAAATATCAAAATACTGATTCACTTTTGATTTATGTAGGTCGATTATCGGCAGAAAAGCAAATTGAGAGAATTAAACCTGTTTTAGATAATATACCGGGCGCTTGTCTCGCTTTAGTAGGAGATGGTCCCTACAGGGGACAATTGGAAAAGATTTTTGAAAACACAAAAACAAATTTTATAGGTTATTTATCTGGTGAAGAACTCGCCAGTGCATATGCATCTGGAGATATATTCTTATTCCCATCAAGCACAGAAACTCTCGGATTAGTATTGTTAGAAGCAATGGCTGCAGGATGCCCAGTAATAGGGGCTAATAAAGGGGGAATCCCCGACATTATCAACAATGGAATAAATGGTTGTTTATATAACCCAGATGAAAAAGATAATGGAGAAAGAAGCTTAATTGAAGCTACTAAAAAAATCTTAGTAGATAAAAATAAAAAAGAAACTATGAGAAAAGAAGCCAGAAAAGAAGCTGAACGATGGGATTGGAACCAAGCTACTCTTCAATTACAAAAATATTATTCAGAAACACTTGAAAAAATCTCGTAAATTTCTAAGAAATTAAGCCACATGTGGTGGTGGCGTAGGATTCATAAATGTATGGATTGGGAGTATTAAAGTTGCTATATTTTGATTCTTATCAGGTCTCTTTTTCTTAGAAAATCTTTTTCCAAATGGTACTCTAATTACATTAGTACCTTCGACAGAACTTACCTCTGAATTATTTCCTAAGGAATTATTAACAAAATTTGGTAGATCCAAATTTGTTACTGGCAAGCGTTTAACCTTACCAGATTTAAAATCTTTGCTCATAGCTTCAAATACCCCAAATAAATTTGATGCTTGATTATAGTAATCAAAAAATCTAAAAAAATTCTATAAGAAAATATTAAATTTTTTTATTCAACTCGAAGATAACTAAAAAAACAGAAGAATGCTAGTCTTTACGCACATTTTTTATCATCTGATAAATCTTGATCGTTAACATTACAAGAACAAATTAAATTTCTATCTCCATAAGCATTATCAATTCTTGATACAGAAGACCAAAATTTGTGTTCGAATTTACCTTTATAAGGATATGCAGCCCTTTCTTTTGAATAGGGATAATTCCAATTATCTGAGATCAACTCATTTATCGTATGAGGAGCGTTACAAATTAAATTATTATTTCTTAGATCAATATTATTTTCAATTTCTTCAATTTCATCGCTGATTAAAAGCATAGCTTCACAAAATCTATTTAACTCCTTCAAACTTTCGCTTTCAGTTGGCTCGATCATTATAGTTTCAGGAACTGGCCAACTTATAGTTGGAGCATGAAAGCTATAATCAATTAATCTCTTGGCAATATCGTTTACATTTAAACCCGTTTTGGACTTCAAGTCTCTAAAGTCAAGAATACATTCATGTGCGACAAAATTATTTTGTCCTTTATATAAAATCTTAAATTTATTTTTTAATGTATAAGCAATATAATTTGCCGACAATATTGCATGACTACTCGCCTTTCTTAAACCACTCTGACCAGCCATTTTAATATACATCCAGCTAATTGGAAGAATACTTGCACTCCCATGCTGCGAAGAAGATACAGAATATCCAAATTGACTAGAAATGTTATCTTTCAAAGAATGGGAAGGAAGGAAAGGACTTAAAGTTTCTGATACTGCTACAGGACCAACTCCAGGACCGCCGCCGCCATGGGGGATACAAAATGTTTTATGTAAGTTCAAATGGCAAACATCTACGCCATAATCTCCAGGCTTACACAATCCGACCTGAGCATTAAGATTTGCTCCATCCAAATAAACAAATGCGCCAACTGAATGAATCAAGTCACATATTTCTCTGATTTTTAATTCAAAGACTCCGTGAGTAGAGGGATAAGTTAACATTAGTGCACCAATTTTATTGTCAAATTCCTGGACCTTAATTAATAAATCCTCATAAGAAATATTACCCTCAGAATCACATTTTATTGTTACAACATCAAACCCTGCCATAACGGCGCTGGCAGGGTTTGTTCCATGAGCACTTTGTGGAATTAAGCATTTTTTTCTTAATAAATCACTTTTTGAAGCGAAATAAGAATTAATTGCTAATAAACCGGCAAACTCGCCTTGAGAACCTGCATTTGGTTGAAATGAAACTGACTTCAAACCAGTAAGTTCACTAATCCATTTCTCAAGATCGCTTATTATTTTTGAATAACCCTTAGTTTGATTAGATGGAGCGAAAGGGTGAATTGACGATAAATTACCCCATGAAATTGGACTAAGCTCTGCTGCGGAATTTAATTTCATAGTGCAACTTCCTAATGGAATCATTCCATCAACCAGTGAAAAGTCTTTCTCAGCAAGTTTAAAAATATATCTCATTAAATCAGTCTCACTTTGATAATTTTCGAATATATTTTGTTGCATCCATTCTTTATTTCTTAGAGGAATGCCCTCCAACTGACAAAAATTATTAAGTGTAATATGCTTTAAATCTTCTTTTTTTCCTAGTCCATTTGCTATGAAAGTTACTATCTTATGAATTTCATTTTTATCAGTAAGCTCATCTAGGGAAATTCCAAATCCTGTAGATTCCTCGATAGTTGAGCCCAAAGGTAAAATTCTAAAGTTAAATCCATTCTTTAAAGCTTCATTGTGAATCTTTGCAGATTCCTCACAGTAAATATCAAAACTATCAAACCTATTCCCAACAGGTATTTTTAAACCTAAATCAGAAAGGAAAGATTCTAGATATACTCTTAATTCAACTAACCTCTTAGCTATTTTTGTTAATCCAGAAGAACCATGATATATAGCATAAAAAGAAGATATTATTGCTAACAAAGATTGAGCTGTACAAATATTACTAGTCGCCTTTTCTCTTCTTATATGTTGTTCTCTTGTTTGCAATGCCAATCTAAGTGATTTTTCTCCATTTCTTGATAGGGTTTGTCCCACGATTCTTCCTGGTATAAGTCTTTTATATTTTTCACTACATGCAAAAAATGCTGCATGAGGGCCACCAAAGCCCATTGGGACTCCAAATCTTTGCAAACTTCCTACAGCTATATCAACCCCAAATTGGGCTATTGGTTTGATCAAAACTTGGGCAAGAGGATCAATAATTGATGTGACGACAATTTCTGCTTTATGAGCTTGGGAAATTAAAAATGTTGGATCAAATAATTCTCCATTTTTACCAGGCAGCTGAATTAAAAGGCCAAAAACATCATCATGATTTTTAGGATACTTTTGATTAAAACGTTTTAAATTAATTCCTAATGGTTTAGCTCTTGTCAATAAAACATTAAATGTATGATCAAAAACATTTTCATCTACTAAAAAAATATTTGAGGACTTATTTTTCCTTGAAGAAAAACTCATTGTCATTGCTTCTGCAGCAGCAGTTCCCTCATCTAAAAGCGATGCATTAGCGACAGAGAACCCCGTTAATTCACAAATTAAAGTTTGAAAATTAAATAAAGCTTCTAACCTACCTTGGGCAATTTCAGCTTGATAAGGGGTATAAGATGTATACCATCTGGGATTTTCTAGCACATGCCTTTGAACAACTTTAGGCGTATGAGTCCCATAATATCCAAGTCCAATTAAGGATCTAAATTTATGATTTTTATTAGATATTTCTTCTAATTCGTTCAAAGCCTCAATTTCAGAACATCCTTTTGGTAAGACATCTGAATATTTTTCTTTTATCTGTATATCTTCTGGAATAACTTGATTAATAAATTGATCTATATTATTGAAGCCAAGTTTTTGAAGCATTTTTTTTTCATCATTATCCTTCAATCCAAGATGTCTATCGATAAATAAATCCGAGTTACTTGTGGGATTCATATTTAATTTATTTTTCTTTAAAATAGCTGGTTTTTAGAAATTTGCTTTAATTCGGAACAACCTTTGATTTATATTCATCTGAATTCATTAATTCGTCTAATAAAAAATTTTGTTCTGGCTTAATAATTAGCAACCATCCATCACCAATTGGATCATTTTGCAAAATTTCTGGATTATCAATAACAGCGTCATTTACAGAAACCACTTCTCCTGTAAAAGGAAGATATACTTCTTCAACAGCCTTCACAGATTCAATTGTTCCAAAAGTTTCTCCTTTTTGCAAATTAGCTCCTTTCTCAACTAATTCAACAAAAACAATATCTCCTAATTGATCAATTGCAAATTCACTAACACCAATTTTTAACAATCCATTTTCTTCCTTCACATATTCATGTGTATCAGCGTACTTTAAATAATTTGGAAACTTATAGGACATAATACAATTTATAAAAAAATGAGGGATTCCTTTTCAATTAGATTTGCGTCTAATAGCTCAAATACTAATTGAATTAAAGCAATTTTGATGTGAGCCATGTGCGAACCACCTTGAACAAAAATATTATATGGATCTCTTAAAGGAGCATCAGCTGAAAATTCACTTGTACTTCCTTCAATAAAAGTACCTCCTGACATTAATAAATTTGTATCATAACCACTCATTGGAGAAGGAATAACATTTAAAAAAGAATCTATGGGTGAAGAATTTTGAAACGACTGACATACTTTTTGTATTAAGTGTGGATTATTTAATCTAACTGCTTGAATTATGTCTGATCTATACGACTTTGGCTCTGGTAAAACCATAAAACCTAGATTTTTAAATACTGCAGCTACCAAATCAGCACTTTTTAAAGATTCATGCACCATTTGAGGTGCTAAAAATAATCCCTGCAGAATTAATCTTCCCAAACCAAAGTTAATTCCTGCATCAGCGCCAATTCCTGGTGCAGTTAATCTACAACATGCCATTTCAACTAATTCAGAATCACCCGCAATATATCCGCCAGTTGGAACAATAGTCCCACCCAAATTTTTAATTAGCGATCCAGCGATTATATTTGCACCATTAATGATTGGTTCACTATCTTCTACAAGTTCTCCATAACAATTATCTACAAAACAAATACACTTAGAATTAAGTGAATGAACAAGGTTACAGATTTTTTTTATTTGATTATTATTTAAAGATTTTCTCCAACTATAACCACAACTTTTTTGGATAAAAACCAATTTACATTTATTATTTTTAAAAAAGTCAACAAGTTTATCTTGGTAGGAATTTGTTTCTTCATCAATGCTAATTTGACTATATTCAACGCCTAAATCTAATAAAGAACCCTTGCCCTTTCCTCTTATCCCTATCACTTCCTCCAATGTATCATAAGGTGTTCCAGTTACAGATAACATTAAATCCCCTGGCCGCAAAATACCAAACAGAACGGAGCTAATAGCATGGGTCCCACTGACAAATTGCATCCTAACAGCTGATTTTTGTGCGAGAAAAAATTTAGCGAATACCTCATCAATCTTTTGTCTAGATAAGTCACCATGCCCACTACCTGTAGTTTGATTGAAGTGACTAGTTGAAACTTTTTCTTCTTTAAAAATTTTTAATATATTATCTAATTTGTAATAAGTTTGATTTGATCTTTCATCAAAAATATCCTTTAAACCTGCCTCAACAGACATAACCATTTCTTCGGCTAATCTATAATTATAATTTTTATTTTTCATCCTTTAAATTTTCTTTTTTTTGTGAAGCTATATCTCTTAAATGAGTAAGAAAAGCATTAGGTCCTCCTCCATTAAAATAAGAAAGTTTTTTTGAGGTCTCATAAAGATCTAATAATTCACCATCTAATTCTTCTGCTGTAAAATCTTTTATTCCCGCTATAACTTCTGCAAATCGATCTCTTCTTAAAGACTTTGAAACTCTATACGCATCCATAATAATCATTTTACAAGATCTCCAAGGCCTATTTTGACAAAAATGATCAGAAAGAGCATCACTTAATGTAGATGCCTCATAATCCTCTATATACCAATCAAATGAAGATGGGAGAGGTTTCAATCCAGAAAAAATTTCAAATAATTCTCCTGCTGATAACGGCTTGCCAGAATCATTTTTTAATGGAAGTGCAGAATCTTGCAATGATCTCCATAACTCTGGATGATTCTTTTCTAATTGATCCCTTATCAGTTCTATTCCTTGATCAAGAATCGTATTGACTTGTGCCAATGCAAGAAAAACCTCCGGGCCAGGTGATGATAACTTTCCATTCCTTAGATTTGAAATCTGAGAATTATGCACTCTGCCTAAATCCAGTATTTCAGATAGCAAGGGTAAAACCCTGTGGGACCAACCATTTCTCTCGTGCCAAAGATGAATCAAATGAGCCATTGCTCTTCGACCTTTCAATAATTTATCACGATATCCTGGGCTCACAGATAATTAAAATAATCAATAGTATAGTATGATAATATTACATATCGGCCTTTTTGAAAATAGTTTCTCCAATATCATGAAATCAGTTATCTTCCAAGAAACAGCCAAATTAAAGAAACCAGTCCCTGCAGAAAAAGTTATAGAACTTTCGGATAAATTACTAGAACCATCTAGCCACTCAAAAAGATATCCCCCTAGATTGCACAAAACATGGGGCACTATCTTTTTTATGATTGCCATCCATTTGCTTTCATTAATAGCTTTACAGCCACAATTTTGGAGTCTTCCAGCAGTTGTATCTTTACTATTCTTTTACTGGCTTACAGCTTGCCTAGGGGTCACACTTGGTTATCACAGATTGCTATCACATAGGTCATTCGTAGTTCCTAGATGGTTAGAAAGATTTTTTGCTACTTGTGGAGCGATCAGTTGTCAACACGGACCCATAGATTGGGTTGGTTTACATAGACATCATCACTCATTTTCAGATACAGAGGTTGATCATCATAATAGTAAAAAGGGGTTTTGGTGGAGCCATATGGGTTGGATGTTTAAAGATGTTGAGGCTTTAAAAGCAGTACCTAAACTAAGTGCAGATTTAATTAAAGACCCTTACTACAGATTCCTCAATAAATATTTTCTCTTTTTACAAATTCCTATAGGTTTATGTCTTTATGCGATAGGGCAAAAATTGGCTGTTGGAGGCTGGGCTTTAGTGCTCTGGGGAATACCTTTAAGACTTGTAGTCGTTTATCACATAACTTGGTTAGTCAATTCAGCAACTCATTGCTGGGGAAAAGCTCCTTTTGATAGTGGTGATTCATCAAAAAACAATGTTTGGGTTGCAGCTCTAACATTTGGAGAAGGATGGCACAACAATCATCATGCATTTCCTAATTCAGCTAGGCAGGGATTATTTAGGGGTCAAATTGATTTAACATGGGAACATATTAAGATTCTTGCTAAATTGGGATTTGCAAAAAAAGTAAAATTGCCCTCTAGGTCTTATTATTAATAAGATTAATAAATATTTTTATGGCCAAAAGAGTAAAAGTCGTTTTAACAGAAACAATTGCCACCCTGGGTAGAGACGGTGATGTCGTAGAAGTAGCTCCTGGTTATGCAAGGAATTTCTTATTACCATTTGGTAAAGCAGCTAATGTAACGCCCTCAATTCTTAAACAAATTGAACGAAAAAGAGCAAAAGAAAAAATTGTTGCAGAACAAGTAAAACAGGAAGCTATTGACTTTAAAACCGCATTAGCAACTATTGGTAGATTTACAATCAAGAAACAGGTTGGGGAAGATGGTGTCCTGTTTGGAACTGTTACTAATGGGGATGTTGCTGAAGCTATAGAGGCAGCTACTAAAAAAGAAATTGATAGAAGAGACATAACTGTCCCGGATATACATAACTTAGGTTCTTTTGTTGCAAAGATAAAACTACATCAAGAAGTAAGTGCGGAAGTAAACATTGAAGTAACAAGTTAATAACTTTGTTGCATTATTTGGAAAAGTAGTCAGAGTATATATCTAAGTCTTTAAGTTCATGGTTTCAGTTCCTTTTCCGAATAATGGGTCTAATAAAAATTTTAAAAAAGACTTCAATAATGAAAACGCAGGTTTAGTACCTCCCCAAAATATTCAAGCAGAAGAAGCTGTTTTGGGAGGAATCTTACTTGATCCTGATGCGATAGGAAGAATTGCAGACTTGATTAAGCCAGAAGCCTTTTATATAAATGCTCATCAAGAGATTTATAAAACAGCCTTAATGTTACATACACAAGGCAAACCTACAGACCTTACTTCAATGAGTGCGTGGCTTGCTGATAATGGATCACTTGAAAAAATTGGAGGCAATATTAAATTAGTAGAACTAGTAGAAAATGTTTCTTCCACAGCCTCAATAGAGCAAGTTGCTAATTTAATTAGTGATAAATTTATAAGGAGACAACTAATCAGGTCTGGGAATGAAGTGGTTCAACTTGGATTTGATCAAACACAAGAAACTAATGAAGTATTAGATAAGGCAGAGCAGAAAATTTTTGAAATTAGTCAAGAAAAACCCACAAAAGGTCTTACCCAAGCAGCAGAAATACTAACAAGTACTTTTAATGAAATAGAATCTAGATCATTAGGAAAATCTGTAGCTGGTATTCCGGTAAATTTTTATGACCTTGATGCAATGACTCAAGGATTTCAAAGAAGTGATTTAATAATTGTGGCAGGAAGACCCTCAATGGGGAAAACCTCAATGGTCTTAAACCTAGCAAAAAATGTAGCTCAATCTCAGGATCTTCCTGTTTGTGTATTTAGCCTTGAGATGAGCAAAGAACAACTTACCTATAGATTGCTTTCTATGGAAGTAGGTATCGAAAGCGGAAGATTAAGAACCGGAAGACTGCAACAAGAAGAATGGCCTTTACTTGGAGAAGGAATTAATTCATTAGGTCAACTTCCAATTTTTATTGATGACAAACCTAACTTAAGTGTTTTAGAAATGAGATCCCTATGCAGAAGATTAATAGCTGAGCAGAAAAAAGAACTTGGTTTAATAGTTATTGACTACTTACAACTGATGGAGGGTACAACACCTGATAACAGAGTCCAAGAACTATCAAGAATTACAAGAGGTCTAAAAAGTATGGCAAGAGAGTTAAAAGTACCTGTAGTGGCTTTATCTCAATTAAGTAGAGGAGTTGAATCAAGAACAAATAAAAGGCCTATGTTAAGTGACCTTAGAGAATCTGGATCTATAGAACAAGATGCAGACTTAGTATTAATGATTTATAGAGATGAGTATTACAATCCGGAAACTGAAGATAGAGGAATAACTGAAATTATTGTCACGAAACACAGAAATGGTCCTGTTGGAACTGTTAAATTATTATTTGAACCACAATTTACTAGATTTAGAAACTTAGCTAATTAATCATCACGATAATGAAAGATCCACAATCCCCCAATGAGTCTTTTGACATTATTGTTATTGGAGGAGGACATGCAGGTTGTGAAGCTGCAATTACGACAGCAAAATTGGGATTTTCTACCGCTTTATTTACAATAAATTTAGATAGGATCGCTTGGCAACCATGTAATCCTGCTGTCGGTGGGCCAGCTAAAAGTCAATTAGTCCATGAAATTGATGCTTTAGGAGGAATTATTGGACAATTAGCTGATGAAACAGCTATACAAAAAAGAATTTTAAATGCGAGCAGAGGACCAGCCGTTTGGGCCTTAAGGGCTCAAACAGACAAAAGAGAATATTCAAAGCGAATGATAGGAATGCTTCAAAACACAGATAATCTTTCGTTAAAGGAGGCCATGATTACTGAATTAGTGATAAAAGAGGTAGAAACTTTTACCAAAAACTCAAAGAAAACGAGAAAGCAAATTAAAGGTGTGAAAACTTTTTTTGGAACCTACTATTCTGCAAAATCAATAATAATAACTGCAGGAACTTTTTTAGAAGGAAGAATCTGGATAGGTAATAAATCAATGTCTGCAGGGAGATCTGGAGAGCAAGCGGCTCAAGGTTTAACTCAAAGCTTACATAGTATTGGAATAAAAACTGAGAGATTAAAAACTGGAACTCCTGCAAGAGTGGATAAAAAAAGTATTTTTTTTGATGAATTAGATGTTCAACCAAGCACTGCTGCAGATAAATATTTTTCGTTTGATCCAAAAGTCAAAAACGACATGCCACAAGTAAGTTGTCACATAACAAGAACAACTTCAAAAACTCATGAATTAATTCGCAATAATTTACATTTAACACCAATATATGGTGGATTTATAGATAGTAAAGGACCTAGGTATTGCCCTTCAATCGAAGACAAAATTGTCAAATTTGCAGATAAAAATTCACATCAAATTTTCTTAGAACCTGAAGGGATAAATACACCAGAAATATATGTTCAAGGATTCTCTACTGGATTACCTGAAAATATTCAATTAGAACTTTTAAGAACATTACCAGGATTAAATAAATGTAAAATGCTTAGGCCTGCTTATGCTGTTGAATATGAATACATACCTGCGACTCAACTTAAGTCATCCTTAGAAACAATTGAGATAGAAAATTTATTTAGTGCTGGACAAATTAATGGGACAACTGGCTATGAAGAAGCTGCTGCGCAAGGATTAGTTTCAGGGATAAATGCAACTAGAAAACTTAATAGGAAAGATCCAATAATCTTTTCAAGAGAGAGCAGCTATATAGGGACTATGATTAATGACTTAATAACAAGAGATCTTAAAGAGCCATATAGAGTTCTTACAAGTAGAAGTGAATATAGACTTACCTTACGAGGAGATAATGCAGACAGAAGATTAACTCCTTTAGGTTTTGAAATTGGCTTAATCGATGAAAGGAGATGGTCAGCTCATAAGGAAAAGATGAAATTACTTAAAGAAGAACATTCAAGATTAGAAAATACACGTTTAAGATGTACTGATGAAATCGCAAAAAAAATCGAGTTGGATAGTGGATCAACAATTAAAGGATCGACTACATTAAAAGAACTTTTAAAAAGACCAAATCTTCACTATTCCGATTTTAAAAAATATGATTTGGCAGACAAAAATCTACCCATAGCAGTAACTGAAGGAGTTGAAATAGATATTAAATATGAAGGCTACCTTAAACGGCAAAAAAATAATATTGATCAAATAAATCGTCAAAGTCTCAAATCACTACCAACGGAAATTAATTATGAGCAAATAGATACTTTATCTTTAGAGGCACGCGAAAATTTAAATAAAATAAAACCTACTAATTTTGGTGATGCATCCAAAATACCCGGTGTCAGTAAAGCTGATTTAACAGCATTACTAGTTTGGCTCAAAATAAAGGAACTCAAAAAACAAATAGTTTGATTGAAAAAAAGTTATTATCTTAAAAGATATCTGTAAGATCACTGAATAATAAACTCTTCAACTCACCAAAAATTTTATGGGAAGAGAAAGCTAATGCTTTTTTAGTGGAAAATTCTTTACCTAAAATATCTGGATCATGGAAATTAATGTTACTGGGGGATGGCAGTCCAACAAGACATTTCCAACTTTTAACTAATCAAGAAACAAAAATTAAATTAATATCAATGCAAATAGATCCTATATTTAATAAAGAGGCTCCAATAGAAATTAATCAATTAAAAGAACCTTTAATTAGAAGGCAAGTTTGGATTAAAAACCAAAACAAAAATCTTGCCTGGGCTGAAAGTTGGTGGAATTCAGAACAAGTCAGCCAAAACTTAAAAGAAACAAAAGAACCAATCTGGAAAAACTTAACTCAAGATAGATCAGAATTATTTAGAGAAGTGGATAATATTTCAATAGTGAATTCAAATTGGTTAGAGGAGGAATTTTGTTTTGAAGGCCCATTTTGGTCAAGAAATTACAGATTTTTTCGCAATAAAAAACCTCTAACTATTATTCGCGAAGTCTTCAATCCTCTCTTAGAAACTTGGTTAGGTCCATCAGGAATTCAAAATTTTTCTAATCTATATTCTTCTTCTTCTTGACCTTGGAATACTTCTTCCATTATTTGACCCGCTTTTTGGATTATCTTGATTTATATTGATCTCGTTAATTTTTTCAGAAGATCTTTGCCATCTATCAACTTTTAAATCTGAATCATCAGGCCATTCATCAAAAGAGTTTGATTTTCTATAAGGCAACTTCTTTTGTTGGTCCATCTGGAGACTTTTAGGTTGTCTTAAAGATAAGGCCTCTAAAGGACGCTTAGAAAAAGGTTTCTCAGCATCAACAGATATAGATTTTCTTGAAAAAGATTTAATATCTTGCGCCTCTTGATAATTATTTTGTTGATCATCCCAATTATCTTCTTCTTCTTCAAAAAACATATCCATTTTATCTGATACCCATCTTCCGACATTTTTAACATTACTACGAGAAATCCCTTGAAAATCAGTATTTCTTTTTTTACCCGGTCTAGAACCTGATACGCCATCAACAAATTGTCTGCCTGTTTCAAAAATTTTGTCAACTTGTTTATCAAGTGATCTTCTGTCAAAATTATTTCTAAAGTTTCTAAGTCTGCGAGAATCCATAAATTATATTTGTTTTTAAATATCAAATTACAACAAAATAAGAGGAAATTCTAAATAAAGAAACATAATCACATTTTTAAATTATCAATCAAACAAAATTAAACAGTTTTTATGCCAGGATCCCTTAAAGAATAAATCACAACATTTTTTACAAGCAATATTTCTAATTCTTTTTCTATACATATATTTCTCCCCGCAATTTAAACATTTACCGGTGTATTTTAATGCCTTTCTTTCAACAGGATAATTATGTCTAATACTTATCTGAAAATTATTTTCTTCTTTATTAATTTCATTCATTTTCCTCAAAAAATTTGGCCCATGTATCTCATTAATATTCAAAATCCTATCTACCCATGCATGAATCATTTCATGACATAAGGTGCTGTAAATTTCATTACACGATAATTTACTTAAAATTGGCTTTGACAAAATTATTTCAGAATCAATGACTCCGTTCAGTTGTTTGCGCTTATAAAAACCTGCAGTTGTTTTTAATCTATTATCGCTCCATCTAACCTTTACCAAAGGTTCTTTATTAGTTGTTAAAGATTGATCAAAGAATTGCCTATTAAACTTATGAAATACTGGTAAAAGAGGAATTAGAGACATTATCGATTAAATTTAGTATTATTTTGACAAAAAAAGTCATCAAAATCGATTTATTTTCTTAAAATCAAAGAAAAACTAATTAAAAATGGATGCATTACTAGTAAAAGATATTGGTACTAAAGCTTTATTGGTTGGAGGAGCAGTGCTTGTTTCTTTTTGGACCTTCAATGCTGTTAAGCTTGTTATAAGTGCTAGAGGAATTAATCCATTAGTACGGAAATTTTTTGATCAAGTCGCAGCTGGTAGAATTGACGCTGCGTATGGACTAACTACTAAAACTTACAAAACGCATGTAAAACGTCAAGACTTTCTAAAATTTTTAGCTGGCTTAAATTTAAATAAGTATAGAAATCTAAAGTCAGGAAGACCAAGAGTTCAAGAAGATCAAATAATAATTACTTTAAATTTAAAATCTGAGGATAAGAAGGATGAACTTCCGTTAGATTTTACTTTTTCAAAAAGTGATAAAGATTGGAAGATAGACAGAATAGCTAAAGTAAATTAATAAAGGTTCAAAAACTTGTGAAAAATGAAAAACTTCGGCAAGAAGAAATAATAAAAAAATTAGAATTACACCCAAGCAGATTAGATAAAGAAAAAATCATATTTGAAGCAATGAGAAAAGGTCTGAATGATTTTTTTGAGGGAGTAAGTATGGCATTAGATCCTTTAGTAACTTTTGGTGTCAAGCAAGTACCTGAAAAAAAAGAAGAAACATCAAGTCAAGGATGTAAATGGAGTATTTTTAAGGTATTAACAAATCAATTAATCAAAAGAGAACTTACTGGGCATGCCGCTAGAGATGCGATCAATTTAGTTATGAATTCTGCAACTAAAGAACAATGGAACGGATTTTATAGACGCGTATTAATTAAAGATCTTCGTTGTGGGGTTTCTGAAAAAACAATAAATAAAGTTGCAAAAAAATTTCCAAAGTATAAGATCCCAATTTTCTCATGTCCCCTTGCACATGACAGCGCAAACCATGAAAAGAAAATGGTAGGCAAGAAACAAATTGAGATTAAATTAGACGGAGTCAGAGTATTAACAATTATTAGAAAAAATAAAGTAGAAATGTTTTCTCGGAACGGCAAACAATTTAATAACTTTGGTCATATCATTACAGAAATAGAAAAAGTATTAGAGAAACATCCTGCTCCCTACGATTTAGTCTTAGACGGTGAAGTAATGAGTGCTAATTTTCAAGACCTAATGAAGCAAGTACATAGAAAAGATGGCAAACAATCCAAAGATGCAGTTTTACACTTATTTGATATATGTCCAATTAAAGATTTCAAGAAGGGTTTATGGGAGAAAGATCAAACTACTAGAAGTTTGTTGGTAAAAGATTGGGTAGCAAAAAATGCAACTCTTTTAAAACATGTCCAAACACTTGACTGGGAAAATGTGGATTTAGATACGCCTGAAGGACAAAGTAGATTTGTAGAACTTAATAAATCAGCCGTAGAGGGAGGATATGAAGGCGTGATGATTAAAAATCCTCATGGTTGGTATGAATGCAAAAGAACACATAATTGGTTAAAAGCAAAACCATTCATAGAAGTTACCTTAAGAGTAGTAGCAATAGAAGAAGGGACAGGCCGAAACGAGGGCAGACTTGGAGCAATCATGGTTGAAGGTAAAGATGATCAATATAATTATCGTCTTAATTGCGGGAGTGGATTTAGTGATTCTCAACGTGAAGAATATTGGCTTGGAAGAGATAAACTAATTGGCCAATTGGTAGAAATCAGGGCTGATGCAAGAACTCAATCTCAAGATGCTGAAACATTCAGTCTTAGGTTCCCAAGATTCAAGTGCTTTAGAGGTTTCGGGCCAGGTGAAAAAATATAATTTTAAGGGAATTAGTTTCATAGAAGTCAATATTTAAGCTATCAGTAAATTATGACAAACTAAAAAAGTAGATAATGAAATACACTATTAATGATTAATAAATTACTACCTAAAGATATTGATTTTTATGGATAACAAAAATCTTTTCAAATATATTAAAACCCCTTGCGGTCAAGCAAAATTTATAGAATTACAATCTAATAAAAGTTTGCTTGGAAAATTAAGACTTTTTTGGTTTGTAATTATTGCTTCTATAAGAGATTGGAATATTAGAGATTAATGTCTTCTGACTCATTAATATATTCTTTAGCGTACTTTGCTGACAAATAAACAACCATCAAAGTAGAAACCACACTTATAATTGTTATAAATAAATTATTTGTTGGCTGTAAATTTTTTAAATCCTGCAAACTTTTTGCCAAGCTCCCTATAGAACAATAAAGAAATGTTCCAGGAATGATTCCTAAAAGACCAAGAGCAAAGTTTCCAAATTTAATATTATTTAATCCATAAAAATAATTAAGAATACTAAAAGGAAAGAGAGGAGAAAGTCTTGCTAAAAGTATTAATTTGAGACCACCTCTCTGCACTACTTGTTCCATAAGACTTAATCTGGGGAAACGATTCATAACTTTTTTAAGTTTTATTGATAAAAAACTTTTTGAAATAAAAAATGCTACTGAAGCTCCAATAACTGCCGCAAAAAAAACTATTATTGAACCAAGATAAGAACCATATAAAAAACCAGATAATAAAGATAACCAAGAGGCAGGAAGAATTAATAAAACAATTAAAATATATAAAAGGATGAAAGCAAGAATCCCAATGTTTGTATTAAAAAAATAAGCTAATTCATAAATATTTTCAAAAAAAGGATTCATATCATTTTAATAATTTAAGTTTTTTATTTATTTTTTCCGATTGCAACTTTCCTTCTTTCAACTTGGCAAAACATTCCTCAACAATATCTTTAGGAGCTTTATCTATAAAGTTTTTATTAGATATTCTCTTATTTAATGTTTCTATATCAGAATTAACTTTTTGCAGGTCCTTATTCAGTCTATCCTTTAAAGCTTCTAGATTTACAAAATCATTTAAGGGTAAATAGACTTCTATATCACCAATAATTCCAGAAAAAGACTTAGCAAAATTATTTTTATCGATATCCTTAGATTTACAAATAAAAACTTCAGATGACTTAGTGAAAGTTTTAATATCGACTATTAAAGTTTTCAAAAAGTTAGTTAATTCAACATTATCTGAAATTAAGTAAACAGGAACCAGTTGAGATGGCTTGAGTCCTAACTCAACCCTAAGATTTCTAATCAATCTAATTATTTCAAAGAGCTCTTGAAAGGATTTATCTATTTGAGAATTTATATATTTTGTTTCTAATACAGGCCATTTCTGAAGAGATAATAAAATTTGTTCAGGTTTAATTTGCAATTTATGCCAAAGTTCTTCAGTAATATGTGGCATAAAGGGATGAATCATAACCAAAACATCAGTTAGTACTTTGATTAATATTTTTTCAGATATTTTTCTATTGTGGGATTCTTTATTATTAAATTTTTGTTTTGCAAATTCAACATACCAATCACAAAAATCATTCCATGCAAATTCATATAATAATTTTGCAGATTCGCCTAATTTATACTCAATTAAAAGATTAGATACTTTTGTATTCAACTGATTTAATTTTGATAAAATCCACTTATCAGATAAGTCTAAATATTTTTCATCACTCTCATTTAAAGAATAATTTTCAGAAAAAGTTTTATTTATTAAAACAAATTTAGTAGCATTCCAAAGTTTATTTGCAAAATTCCTTGATGCTTCAACTGTTGAAGAAGTATTTTCTTTCCTATCAAAATCAAGCCTTATATCCTGACCAGCGCCAGCGACTTCACGAAGTAAAGCAAATCGCAAAGCATCAGAACCATATTTATCAATCAACAGCAAAGGATCAATTCCGTTACCTGAACTTTTACTCATTTTTTTATTATTTTCATCTCGAACTAAACCATGAATATAAACATCTTTGAATGGAATATTATTTGTAAAAGTTTTCCCCATCATTGTCATTCTTGCTACCCAAAAGAAAATAATATCGAAACCAGTAACTAAAACACTATTTGGATACCATTTTTTAAAATCTGCATCATTAGTATTAGGCCAACCCAATGTAGAAAAAGGCCATAACCCACTTGAAAACCATGTATCTAAAACATCCTTATCACGAATAAGTTGGAAATTAGCCCCAAATTCTTTAGTAGCTTTGCTTAATGCTTCTTTCTCATTTCTGGCAACAACATATGGAGTATTTTGATCTATTGAGTCTTCTGATTGTTTTAATACGTACCATGCAGGAATTTGATGTCCCCACCATAATTGTCTACTTATACACCAATCATTGATATTATCTAACCAATCTTTATAAACTTTCTCCCAACGCTGAGGAATAAATGTAGGCTTTTTAGAATCAAGTTCTTTTAAACAACTTGAAGAAATATTGTCCATTTTTAAAAACCACTGTGTTGATAATAATGGCTCGATTGGCACTTTTCCTCTATCAGAAAAAGGTACTGTATTTTTATAGTTTTCTATTTTAGTTAATAACCCTAAATTATCTAATTCCTTTATGATTTGTTTTCTAGCATCAAATCTATCTAAATCCTGAAACTTTCCTGCATTAATATTAAGAGTTCCATCTTTATTCATTATATTAATTTGCTTTAAATTATTCCTTTTACCGATAGCAAAATCATTAGGATCATGAGCTGGAGTAACCTTTACACAACCTGTACCAAAATCCTTATCAACATGTATATCAGAAATAACAGGTATTTCTCTATCAACAAAAGGTACTTTTACTTTTTTATCAATATATTTTTTATATCTTTCATCGTTTGGATTTACAGCTAAAGCGGTATCTCCCAATAAGGTTTCAGGTCGAGTTGTTGCGACCTCTAAATATTCATCTAAGATTTGACCCTGACCAGAAATTAGTGGATATTTAAAATGCCATAAGTATCCATTAACCTCCTGCATTTCAACTTCAAGATCACTAACTGCTGATTGAGATGCTGGACACCAATTAACTAAATATTCACCTCTATAAATCAGTTTTTTCTCATGTAAAATATTAAATGCTTCAACAACTGCTTCATTCAATTTTTCATCTAAAGTGAATCTTTCCCTTTCCCAATCGACGGAATACCCAATCCTCTTTAATTGGGATATTATTTTACCCCCACTTTGCTCTTTCCAAGTCCAGGCTCTTTTTAAAAATTCTTCTCTGCCAATATCTTCGCTATTTTTACCCTCAACTTTTAATTTTTTTTCAAGAATAGTTTGAACGGCTATTGAAGCATGATCAGTACCAGGCAAACACAAAACATTTTTACCAAGAAGTCTTTGAAAACGAATAATCACGTCTATTAATGCAGTATTGAAAGCATGGCCCATATGCAAAGACCCTGTGACATTTGGAGGCGGAATAACTATACAAAAAGGATCCCCTTTATCACTAGGATTAGGACTAAATGCTCTAAAACTATCCCAGTGTGTTTGCCATTTTTGTTCTACCTGTGAAGGCAAATAATTATTTAATGTCAGTTCATCATTCGACTCATTCATTTGCAATAGTTATTTCAGTAGTTTTTTACTTATTTTATATTGATAGACGCAAATAATTTAAAAAAATATCAGTTTGCAAAATATATGTAAAACTACAAGAGTTTAAAACCAGAACCGCAAGCACACCTCTTGGCATTTTTAGGAGTTGAGATAAGAAAACCTCCACCACTTAAATCACTGTAATAATCAAGTTTTAAATCTTTTAACAAATAAAAGTTTTTAGTATCAGCATATAAAGTTATCCCCTCAGTTCTAGATATTGGAGATCCATTACATGTACCTGGTTTTAATTTAATGTGCATCCATCCTTCTGAGCCTATATTATCTTTGATTAAATCAATAGACATTTCACCCGGCGATCCACCAAAAGATGCTTGCCTTGAAAGCTCTGATGCTGCAGTTTGACTGATTGAAAGATTAACGATCTCAGTCATAGAAATAAAAAGAGAATGGGCGATCCAGGGTTCGAACCAGGGACATCCTGCTTGTAAGGCAGGCGCTCTACCGCTGAGCTAATCGCCCTATAATATTTCATTCTAATAGATGAAGTTGAAAATTTTATACTAAATATTTAAATATTTCATGATTAAGGCAAAATTGAATAAATAAGATACAGTTTTATGAACTTAAACAATGAATATAACAATCAAAAAGATAGTGATCTAGAGACTTTAGAGAGTTTCAAGATTTTAATATCAAATATTAAATATTTAAAAGATAAAACTTGGGGCTGCCCATGGCAAAAAATACAATCACATAAATCCTTGATTCCATTTTTAAATGAAGAGAGTAGTGAATTTATTGATGCAGTATATGAAAAAAACGCGAATAATATTTGTGAAGAATTAGGAGATCTCTTATTACAAATAATGCTTCATGCAGAAATTGGCTTTGAAAAAAATCAATTTGAATTAAAAGATGTTATTGAAAATTTAAATAAAAAAATTATTAATAGACATCCGTATATTTTTAAAAAAAAAGAAAAAGTATCTTTAAAAAAGTCACAAGAAATTTGGGAAAAAATTAAAAATTCAGAAAATAACACGTTCTTTAAGCAATCATCAATTAGTAGACAATTGAATTCAAAAATAAAAAGTTTACCTGCAACTATAGGATCAAACCAAATTACCAATACTGTTAAACAATACGGTTTCAAGTGGCAAAATAGTAAAAAGATTTTTGATAAATTGGATGAAGAAATATGCGAATTAAAAGAGGCAATAAAAAGCAAAAAAGCACATGATATAAAAGATGAATTTGGAGATGTTTACTTTACTTTGATAAGTCTTTCAAACTTTCTAAAAATAAATCCAGAATCATCTCTTCAAAAAACTAATAAAAAATTTTTAGACAGATTTGCAATAATTGAAGATCAAGTAGGAGATAATATTAAAAAACTAAACCCAAAAGATTTTCAGCGACTTTGGAAAATTGCTAAAAAAACACTTATGAGAGAAAAATTGAACAGAAAATGAAAAATATGCCAACGTGGATAGATGAGTACCATAAAGGCTCAAGATTTGGGCTCAATGGGAAAGTATTACTTAAAAAAAATTCTAAATATCAAGAAATTCTCATTATAGAGACTGATTTTTATGGTAAAGCTTTAATGTTAGATGGATGCTGGATGACGTCATTGAGAGACGAAAAATATTATCATGAATGTCTTGTTCATCCAGCCTTAAGTAGTATTGATAAGAAATCTCATGTACTAATTATTGGAGGGGGTGATGGTGGTACTGCAAGAGAATGCTTAAAATACTCTCAAGTTGCAAAAATTGATTTGGTAGAAATTGATGAAGAAGTCATAAAAGTATCTAAAACATTTTTACAAGAAATTGGAGGTGAAGCTTGGAGTGATGAAAGATTAGCTATACATATTGAAGATGGAGTTAAATGGGTAGAAAAAACTAAAGATAATTTTTATGATGTTATTTTTATAGATTGTTCTGATCCATCAGAATTTTCTGATTTATTATTTACAGATTTCTTTTATAAAGAATGTAAAAGAATACTTACGAAAAAGGGAATATTAGCGACTCAAAGTGAATCGCCTGAATCATTCAAAAATATTCATATACATATTTTGAAATCACTAAATAAAATATTCAAATTATCTAAAACTATGTATTCATTTGTGCCCATATATCCAAGTGGTATTTGGAGTTGGACATTTGCTTCAGAAGAAGAATTAAATTTATCAAAAGTAAATTACAAAGAAGTCATGAAAATAGAAAAGAATTGTGATGTTTGGAATTTAAATTTTCAAAATGCTGCATTCAAAATGATGCCAAATAAAATTGTAAAAGAACTCAATTTCTAAAAATGATCAATAAAAATTTATTTGATAACGAAAGTGCAATTTTTATGGGTGCTAAAAGAAATCCGGATGATTGTTCAATTGGAATATTTGGAGTCAATTATGATGGTACATGCTCTTATAAGTCAGGGACTAGATTTGGTCCAAATGCCATAAGGCTAGTCAGCACATGCTTAGAAACATTCTGTCCAAGATTAGGAAAAGATTTAGAAGATTTTAATTATGTTGATTTTGGTTCACTAGAAATAGATAAAAATGACTCAAAGTCTGTCATTAAATCAGTCAAATCAGCAACAGATTTCATTATGAGTAGAAAGCTTAGTCCCATTATGCTTGGAGGTGAGCACTCTATTACTAGTGGTGCTATTGAGGCGTTAGTAAATAAATATCCAGATCTGATTTTAATTCAACTAGATGCTCATGCAGATTTAAGAAACTCATATATGGGGAATGAACATAGTCATGCCTGTGCAATGCAAAGATGCTTAGATGTCTTACCTGAAAAAAAAATTTTGCAAGTCGGAATAAGAAGTGGCACCAAAGAAGAGTTTAAATTTATGAGTCAACAAAATCAATTAGTAAAATTCGTGCCAGGAGGAAATGCTAAAGAATTTAAAAAAGCTCTTCTTCCTTACTCTAATTCTCCAATATATTTAACTATAGATTTGGATTGGTTTGATCCCAGTTTATTACCTGGTACGGGAACTCCAGAACCAGGAGGTTTTTTTTGGAATGACTTTGAAGTGATTCTTGAAACTTTAAAAGACTTTAGAATTGTCGCTTCAGATATTGTGGAATTATCTCCAGAAATTGATAACAGCGGAGTGAGCAGTGTAGTTGCCGCAAAAGTACTGAGAAGCTTAATTATGTCATTAAAAAATATGCAATAAAAAATTTCTAAACTAGAGTATAAAAAACTAAATAACTCATTAAATATTTCATGGATTTGCTTAAAAGTCCGCTTTATTCAAAATATATTAAGTCAAATGCAAAGTTAGTCAATTTTGCAGGATGGGAAATGCCCATATCCTTTTCGGGATTAATAAAGGAACATGAATCAGTAAGAAAATCAGCAGGATTCTTTGACATTTCTCACATGGGTGTAATTTCTCTTAGAGGAATTAATCCTAAAGAATATATTCAAAAATTTTTTCCTACTAATTTATACTCCTTTTCGGAAGGACAAGGGCTTTATACTTTAATGCTCAATGAAAAGGGAGGAATAATAGATGACCTAATAATTTATGACCTTGGTCAACAAGAAGGGGATATCTCAGAAATTTTTTTAATAGTAAATGCAAGCAGATACAATATTGATTTTTCTTGGATTAAAAATAACTTAAATACTAACAATATTTCTATATCAAACGCCAAAAAAGATAAGGTCCTTTTTGCGCTACAGGGCAAAAGTTCCTTTAAATTATTTGAAGAATGGATTAAATCATCAATTTCACATATCCCTTACTTTGGTTGTGAATATAAAATTTTTAAAAATATTTCAACTGAAGAAAAAATTTTCTTTTCGAAAACAGGATACACCGGTGAAAACGGTTTAGAAATAATATTATCCGCAAAAGCAGCAAATAATTTATGGGATTTCTTAGTTTCAAAAAATATTGAGCCTTGTGGATTAGGTGCAAGAGATACCTTAAGACTTGAAGCCGGAATGCACTTATATGGACAAGATTTAGATGAAACAACTACACCATATGAAGCAGGATTAGGTTGGCTAGTACATTTAGAGAATAATCATGAATTTTTTGGGAGAGATTCTCTTGAAAAACAATCAAGATTAGGTATTAAGAAAAAGTTAGTTGGTCTAACTATTGAAGGAAGAGCTATTGGAAGAAAAGGATGCGAAGTATTTAAAGATGGAGAAAATATTGGTAAAATAACTAGCGGTAGTTGGTCTCCTACTAAGCAAAAGGCAATAGCTTTTGCTTATATTCAAAATTCTTACGCTACTTTAAATAATATTGTTGAAATTTTAATAAGAGGTAAAAAGTTCAAAGGGACTATCACGAAAAGAGCTTTTTATAAAAAAGATAATTAACTAAATTTACCCTTTAAGAATTATTATTATAAATTATTGCTCAATAAGTCATTTCTAGATGCGAAACAAAATTTGTGAAGAACTCAATAAGTCAGATATTGGGAAAGCAGTTAATTTATGTGGATGGGTTGATCGAAGAAGAGATCATGGCGGTGTGATTTTTATAGATTTACGAGATCATAGTGGATTTATGCAAATTACTATTAATCCTGAAGATGGTGAGACTCTTTTTAAACAGGCTGAGATTCTAAAAAATGAAACTGTGATAATGGTTAATGGAATTGTTAATGAAAGGCCAAAGGATTCGATAAATAAAAATATTGTCACTGGAGAGTTAGAACTAAAAGTTAAAGATCTACAAATTCTTAATCAAATAAAAAATAATTTACCATTTCCCATCTCAGTGCATGACTATGAAAATACAAAAGAAGAGATTAGACTAAAATATAGATATTTAGATCTAAGAAGAGGAAAATTACTTAAAAATTTAAAAACAAGACATAAAATTATTAAAGCAGTAAGAGAATATCTTGATAATTCTGGATTTACAGAGGTTGAAACTCCATTACTGACAAAATCGACTCCAGAAGGAGCTAGAGATTTTTTAGTTCCAGCTAGACTCTCAAACGGTGAGTTTTTTGCTTTGCCACAATCTCCTCAATTATTTAAACAACTTTTAATGGTAGGAGGATTAGACAAGTACTATCAAATCGCAAAATGTTTCCGTGATGAAGACCTAAGAGCTGATAGACAACCTGAATTTACTCAGCTTGATATTGAAATGAGTTTTATAAGTGAAGAAGAAATCATTTCTTTTAATGAAAAACTAATAAAAAATGTATGGAAAAATGTACTAAATATAAACTTCAATGAGGAGTTTCCAAGAATGACTTGGCACGAGGCCATGGACAACTATGGAACAGACAGGCCAGATACAAGATATGAAATGTTACTTAAAAATTTAGGAGAGATACTTGGCAATATTGGTTTTAACATTTTCACTAAAGCAATTCAGAATGGCGGAGCAATAAAATCCATAACTATTAAAGATGGCAACTCAAGTATTAGTAACGTTCGAATTAAACCTGGAGGAGATATTTTTAAAGTTGCCCAAGATGCAGGAGCTGGAGGTTTAGCATTCATAAGAGTTAAAGGAGATGAACTGGAAACAATTGGGGCAATAAAAAATAATTTAAATAAAGATCATATTTCTAATATTTTAAAAATAACAGAAGCAAAAGATGGGGACTTAATTCTTTTAGGGGCAGGAAATACTCAAATTGTAAATCAATCATTAGATAGAGTCAGGCAATATATTGCAAAAGATTTAAAGCTAATAGAAAAAGATAAATGGAACTTTTTATGGGTCACAGATTTTCCTATGTTTGAAATGAATGAAGAAGAAAAAAGATTTGAAGCTTTACACCATCCGTTTTGTTCTCCTAAAAATATTAAGCTTGAAGATGAAAAAGAATTAAAAGAAAAAATTGAGAGTTCTACAGCACATGCTTATGACTTAGTCCTAAATGGATTAGAGTTAGGAGGTGGTTCTCTGCGTATCCATCAAGCCAAAATGCAAAGAGAAGTTCTAAGAACAGTTGGATTATCAGATAATCAAATTAATGAAAAATTTGGTTTTTTAATTGAAGCTCTCGAAATGGGTGCTCCACCTCATGGGGGAATAGCATTTGGGGTAGATCGGATAACCATGCTCATTTTGGGGGAAGATTCAATTAGGGAAACAATTGCTTTTCCAAAAAATCAACAAGCAAAATGTCTTCTTACAAATGCACCTTCAAATGTCTCCAAATCCCAATTAAAAGAATTAGATATTGAAATAACAATTGATGAATAAACTATTTATGGATGATCAATAAATTTTTTGTTTAAATAAAGTATAAGGAGGTTGTGCTTAATTAAAAATATTTCATGTCAAAATTTGTTTTTGTTACAGGAGGCGTTGTTTCTAGCATAGGTAAAGGTATTGTTGCCGCAAGCTTAGGAAGATTATTAAAATCAAGAGGATATAGCGTTTCAATACTTAAACTAGATCCTTATCTAAATGTTGACCCAGGAACAATGAGCCCTTTTCAACATGGCGAAGTTTTCGTTACCGAAGATGGAGCTGAAACAGATTTAGATTTAGGTCACTATGAGAGATTTACTGATACTGCAATGACTCGTTTAAATAGTGTCACGACAGGATCCATCTACCAAGCAGTCATTAATAAAGAAAGAAGAGGAAGTTACAACGGAGGTACAGTACAAGTTATTCCTCACATCACAAGAGAAATAAGAGAAAGGATTCATAGAGTAGCAGCTAACAGCAATGCTGATATCGTGATAACTGAGATTGGTGGAACAGTAGGAGATATTGAATCTCTACCATTTTTAGAGGCAATAAGAGAATTTAAAAATGATGTTAATAAAAATGATGTCGCTTACATTCACGTAACTTTACTTCCTTATATCAAAACATCTGGTGAGATAAAAACTAAACCTACTCAACATTCTGTTAAGGAATTAAGATCCATTGGTATACAACCAGATTTACTTGTATGCAGGAGTGATAAAGAAATTAATGAAGGGCTAAAAAGAAAACTCAGTGGTTTCTGCGGAGTTAATCTTAATTGTGTAATTGAAGCATTAGATGCTGATAGTATTTATTCAGTTCCTCTTTCTTTAAAGAATGAAGGTTTATGTAAAGAGACTTTAAATTGTCTAGAACTGGAAGATAAAGAATGTGATTTAGAGAATTGGGAAAAAATAATTCATAATCTTAGGAATCCCGGTAACCCTATAAAAGTTGCTTTAGTTGGAAAATATATAGAACTTGGTGATGCATATCTTTCAGTTGTAGAGGCATTAAGGCATGCTTGTATTGAACAAAAAGCTTTATTAGATTTGTATTGGGTAAGTGCTGAAATGATCGAAGAGAAATCAGCCGAAGAGTATTTGAATGATGTTGATGCAATTGTAGTTCCAGGAGGATTTGGAAATAGAGGAGTGAATGGAAAAATTGAAGCAATAAAATTTGCAAGAGAAAAGAAGATTCCTTTCCTAGGTTTATGTTTAGGTATGCAATGTGCAGTAATAGAATGGGCAAGAAATCTAGCCCAATTACCTGGTGCATCTAGCTCAGAATTAAATCCAGATTCCCCAAACCCGGTTATTCATTTATTACCTGAACAAGAAGACATTGTTGATCTTGGAGGTACTATGAGATTAGGAGTTTATCCTTGTAGACTTCAAAAAAATACAACTGGTAAAGAGTTGTACAACGAAGATGTTATATATGAGAGGCATCGACATAGATATGAATTTAATAATTACTACAAACAAAGTTTTTTAGATTCTGGATACAAAATCAGTGGCACGTCACCAGATGGAAGATTAGTAGAATTAATTGAATTAGTTGATCACCCATATTTTTTAGCATGCCAATACCATCCTGAATTTTTATCAAGGCCAGGGAAGCCACATCCATTATTTAAAGGATTGATCAGAGCATCGCAGGAAAAATTAAAGCAATCAAATTAATATTATTTATTTTTCTTGAATAAAATAATGACAAATTTCTTACCATTAGTAGAAAAATTTCATTCATTACAAGGAGAGGGTTTTCACACAGGCCAAAGTGCCTTTTTTATAAGACTAGCTGGCTGTAGCGTTGGATGTTCATGGTGCGATACTAAACATTCTTGGGATAAAGAAAAATACCCTTTAATACCAATCAAAAAAATCATTAATGCAATAAAGAAGGCTCGAAAAAAAGGCGCATCTTTTTTAGTTATCACTGGTGGTGAGCCTTTACATCATAATTTAGATAATTTATGCCAAGCTATAAATAAAGAAACTTCTGAAAAAGATCAAAATCCAATCAAGATTCATATTGAAACAAGTGGTGTAAACGAAATATCAGGTAATTATGATTGGATTACTTTATCTCCAAAAAGACATTTACCCCCCAGAACTTATTTTTTGGAAAACTTTAATGAATTAAAAATAATTATCAATGATAAAAAAGATATTGATTTTGCAATTGATATAAAGCAAGAAATAATGAACAAATATCAGAACTTATCATCAAAACACAATTTTTATAAGTTAGATAAAAAATATTATGTACAGCCCGCTTGGGAAAACGCAAGTGGGTTTTCACTTACGATTGATTTTGTTAAAAATAATCCTGAATGGAACTTAAGTCTTCAGACACATAAATACTTAAAGATTAAATAATTTATATGGATTTAAAAAATAAATCTGCAGTAATTTTATTATCAGGAGGCCTAGATTCTTCAACTGTTACTGGCTTAGCAAAAGCATCCAAAGCAAAAATATTTGGCTTATCTTTTGATTACGGACAAAGACATAAAAAAGAATTAGATTCCGCATTCACAATAGCCAATCACTTTGAAATAGAAGAATTCAAAATAGTAAAGCTTGATTTATCTTTGTGGGGCGGGTCATCTCTTACAGATATAAAAAAAGATTTACCTATTGATGGCATACAGCAAAATACAATTCCAAACACCTATGTACCTGGAAGAAATACGATCTTTATTTCTGTTGCGTTAAGCTATGCTGAGGCAATAAATGCTGATTTAATAGGTTTAGGAGTTAATGCACTAGATTATTCTGGTTATCCTGATTGCAGACCTGATTATATTAAAAAGTTTCAAGAATTAGCTAATCTTGCTAACAAACGTGGAAGAGAAGAAAATCCAATTAAACTTTGGACACCTTTAATTGATCTAAATAAAGAAGATATTATTCAATTAGCTTTTGATAATAATGTTCCTATAGAAAAAACATGGAGTTGTTATTCAGGAAATTTAAAACCATGTGGAAAATGTGATAGTTGCAGAATTAGACAAAAAGCCTACAAAAATTGGCAAATAAAAAAGAATGAGAATTAAGACAAAAAAATTATCTAAGTGGCTTGACCCAGAATTGATAGCTAATCATTTTGCATTAAAATTTGGAGACCATGGGTTGTCTTGGTTAGATAGTGATGGGAAAGATAATGGAGAATGGTCTATTTTAGGAGTCAACCCAAAGGAAATTATTTGCTCAAGAAATATATCTAATTTAGATAAAGAAAATAATCCATTTTTTAAATTAAAAAACATTGACAGAGGATTTTGGATGGGATGGTTAAACTTTGAGGCGGGCGCTTATATCGAGCCAAAAAATCCATGGAAGAATAATGAAATATCAACTTTATGGATTGCATCTTATGATCCAATTATCAAATTTAATCTAGTTTCTAATGAAATAATTCTTGAAGGAACTAGTTCTGCTGAATTAAATAAATTTGAAAAAATAATTTATAATATTAATGCTGAAACAGAAAAAAATTCTATTAAAAATAATCTGAAATTTGATTTTTCAAAAATTAATATAAAAAAAATAACCAACGAATTTGAAAAAAATATTTTAAAAGTTAAGAAATTAATATCAATAGGGGATATTTTTCAAGCAAATCTAACCACTCAATGTGAGGTTAAAGCTTTAGAAACTTATAGTTCTTTAAGCATATATTCAAGAATACGAAGAAAATTGAAAGCCCCTTTTGGAGGGATAATAATTAATAATTCAAAGGGAATCAACGAAGCAGTGTTATCAACTTCACCTGAAAGATTTTTGAAAATAGACAAAGAAGGATATGTCGAATCAAGACCTATCAAAGGTACAAGATCCAGACACCAAGATGAGAATCAAGATGCATTAAATGCCATAGATTTGATAACAAATGAAAAAGATAGAGCTGAAAATATTATGATTGTAGACCTCTTAAGAAACGATTTAAGCAAAGTATGCGAAATAGGAACTATTGAGGTTCCAGAAATACTAAAACTTGAGAGTTACTTAAAAGTTCATCATCTTACATCAGTAATTAGAGGAAAACTAAAAAAGGATAAAAGCTGGGTTGACTTACTAATTGCTTGCTGGCCAGGAGGCTCAATAACTGGAGCTCCAAAATTACGTTCATGCCAAAGGCTTTTTGAAATAGAAAAAAATGGAAGAGGACCTTACTGTGGATCCTTTATAAAACTTGACTGGAATGGAGAGTTTGATAGCAACATACTAATAAGATCATTTATAGTAAAAAATGAGAAAATTAATATATCTGCTGGTTGTGGAATAGTTAGTGATTCTGATCCTCAAAATGAGACAGAAGAACTAAAGTGGAAACTTTTGCCTTTAATAGATTCATTGAAATGAAACTGAGTATAGGTTGGCATAAAGATAAATGGCTAGATATTGAAAATATTTATATATCAGCAAATGATAGAGGTCTAAAGTTTGGAGATGGAATATTCGAAACTGTTTTAATAAAAAATAATAATGCTGTTTTGATAGACGAACATATTCAAAGACTAGAAAATAGCAATAGAATTTTGAATATGAATTTGAATATTAATAAATCACATTTAAAAAACATTATTAGTCTAGGTATTAAAAAATTATCTCTTAAAAACCATCAATTAGGATCAATTAGAATTAACTACAGCAGGGGCTTGAATAAAGGCAGATCAATTAGAATTAATAAAGACCAACAGGAAGATTATAAACATAATTTATGGATTGAATTTTATATTATAAAACCTAGCTTTTCTCCAATAAGTGCATTTATTAGTCAAACAGAAAAAAGAAATCAATATAGTTTAATTAATCAATGTAAAACTTTCTCATATAATCAATCAATACAAGTACTAATAGAAGCTAATAAAAAATTATTTGATGATTGTTTAATATTAAATACGGATAATGAATTGTGTTGTGGCAGTACTTTTAATATCTTACTTAAAAGAGATAATGTATGGATAACACCAAGAAAAGAAAGTGGATGTCTACAGGGAATTATGCTTAAAAAAGCTATAAAATTAAATATAATAAAAGAAGCATTAATATTACCTAAATTTTATAATGATGATATTTTGATTGCAATCAACAGTTTATCTTGTAGGCAAATTAATAGAGTTAATGATATAGAATTTATAACAACTTTTGACCCGAAATATTTCTGGGAATTGTTGTATAATTAAAGTTTTTTTTCTAGCAAAGAAGCATCAGATAAATTATTTATATAGTTATTAACTTTAAAATCAACAATACTTCCAATAACAATAATTGATGGTGAGGTGAAACCTTTATTACTAATTGCCTCTACTAAATTCTTTAATTCTGAAATTAAACATTTTTGATTATGCAAAGTTGCTTCTTGAATCACAGCACATTTAATATTCTCATCCAAACCGCCTAAAAGTAATTCTTTCACAATAAATTCTATATTTCTCATACCCATATAAATTACTAAACCGTTAGATGATTTAGCTAGCATTCTCCAATTAACAGTCTTTTTGTCTTTATTAATATCTTCATGTCCAGTGACAAAAGTTATAGAGCTACCTGCTTCTCTATGAGTTAATGGGATGCCAAAATTTAAAGGAGCAGCTATTCCAGAAGTTATACCAGGCACAATTTCAACTGAAATCCCATTTTTTTCTAAAAAAGATACTTCTTCACCACCTCGGGAAAAAACAAAAGGATCACCTCCTTTTAGCCTTACAACATTCTTTCCCTCTTTTGCCAATTTAACAAGAAGAGAATTAGTATCAGCCTGAGGGACGGAACATAACCCAGCCCTTTTACCTACATTAAATATTTCAGTTTTCTTGTTAATTTCCTTTATAATTTCAGCAGAAACTAATGCATCGTGTACTAAAGCATCACAACTTTTGATAAGTCGTAAAGCTTTTAAAGTTAGCAGCTCAGGGTCACCTGGACCTGCTCCAACTAAATAAACTATACCGGGCACAATATTATCCATTAACCAGTATCGTAGTAGAAGAAAATAGTATTGTAGATAAATATCGTGAAAAAAAGTTTATTTAAGCCAAGTAGAAAATTCACTTTGTTCAGTGCCTTTGTAACTCTCCTAAATGATCGATTAAGCGAAAGTATTCTTTTACCAATTTTGCCTTCTTTTGTTTTACTTTTTGACTCGAAAGCTAGTACTTATGGTTTACTCTCTTGTACTTATCAATTAGCACAATTTACAGCTTCTCCTTTTATAGGGCTTATGAGTGATAGGTATGGAAGAAGACCTGTAACTTTATTTTGTATAACTGGCTCGATCATCGGAATATCAATATTATCTTTTACAGTTTTATTTGATTGGTCAACTTCGATCGCTTCAATCCCTCTTTTTTTATTATTTATGGCAAGACTTATTGATGGTCTTAGTGGTGGAACTGCAGCAACAGCGACTACTATACTTGCAGATATTTCTAGCCCCGAAAAAAGAGCAAAAACATTTGGACTTATTGGAGTGGCATTTGGATTAAGTTTTTTTCTGGGTAATATTTTTGTTGTAATTTTTGCTAAAAGCTCAAATAATAATTTCATTATTCCTGTATTAATAGCCTCAATAATTCCAATTATTAACTTTATACTTGTTTTATTTTACCTACCAGAAACTAAACCTAAAAAAGAATTAAATGATTCACAAAAAGTTTTAAAAAACCCTTTAAAACAACTATTTAAAGTATTTAAAGAAGAAAAAATTAGAAAATTATCTCTGGCCTTTTTTATTTATTTCATAGCTTTTACTGGATTAACAAATATTTTAATATTTTTCCTTCAAGAATCTCTTAATTGGACAACTAAAGCATCCAGTGGAACCCTAGTAGTTGTTGGGGTAATAGCTATAGTTGTACAGGGTGGATTAATAGGTCCTCTTGTTAAAAAATTTGGAGAAATGAAACTAACCTTGATTGGTTCAGGATTTATAGTATTAGCCTGCTTTCTTTTAATAACTACTCCAGAAAACAATGCGGTTTTTAATATTTATTGTGCTGTCTCATTTTTAGCAGTTGGAGCCGGTTTAATTACACCTACATTAAGAGCATTAATATCAAAAAAGTTAGATGGTGATAAACAAGGTTCAATACTTAGTAATTTGCAAGGACTTCAAAGTCTTGGAGGAGTTTTAGGAATCGGAATGGCTGGAAAAGTATATGATGAATTCGGTCCAAAAGCACCATTTATTGCAGGTTTAATTATTTTACTTTTTATGATATACCTTATCGCTGAAGGAAAAAATAAGAAAATTTCTTATAATTAATAAATTAAATCCTCTTAATGAAAAAAGAACCTAATAACTACATTAATAGAGAATTAAGTTGGATCGACTTTAATAAACGAGTTCTCCTAACTGGAATGGAGAAAGACTATAAAGTACTTGATAAAATTAAATTTTTTTCAATTTTCAGCAATAACTTAGATGAGTTTTTTATGGTGAGAGTTGCTTCACTAAAAGCTCAAGTCGAAGCAGGAATTAGAAAAAAAAGTATTGATGGGCAAACACCTAAAGAACAATTAAACAAAATAAACAAAGAAGTAAAAAAACTCACAAACCTTCAAGAAATCTATTTTAATAATGAATTAAAGGTTGAACTCAAGAATGAAGGAATTTTTATAAAAAAATATGAGGAACTTAATGAGAATCAAAAAAATTGGTGTAATAACTATTTCCAATCTTCAATTTTTCCTTTATTAACTCCCTTAGTCGTAGATCCTGCTCACCCATTCCCTTTTATTAGTAATTTAAGTCTTAACCTAGCAGCTCTGATTAATGATGGAGAAGAATCTAAAAATCAGTTTGTAAGAATAAAAATTCCAACAAAAAATATCGGCAGATTTATTCTCATACCAAATGAAATTATGGAAACAAATAATGAAAAAAAACACTTTTTTATTACTGTTGAAGACTTAATTGGAAACAATATTAATGCATTATTTAATGGAATGAAATGCATTAATTATTCTTTTTTTAGAGTGACAAGAGACGCAGATCTAGAACTAAAGGAACTTGAAGCTGACGATTTACTTCTAGCAGTTGAGCAAAGCCTTCAAAAAAGAAGATTAGGGGGAGATGTAGTCAGATTAGAAGTAGAAGAAAATATTCCAGAAAATATTTTGAAATTACTTATTGAGAGCATTGCAATACCAGCAGAGTATATTTACTTTTGCAAAAGCTTAGTAGGACTTGATGATTTAAATTACCTTACAAAAATTAATCGAGATGATTTAAAAGAGAATTTATTAATTGGCGACAGTCATCCATTATTAAAAACACTAGATTCTTCTAAAGAAAAAAACTTTAACTCTATTTTCAGCATTCTACGAAAAAAGAATATACTTCTTCATCATCCTTACGACTTATTCAAAACTTCAGTTGAGGAATTCATAAATAAAGCTGCTGACGATCCCCTAGTATTAGCTATCAAAATTACTCTTTATAGAGTTTCAAAAGATTCTCCTATTATTGAAGCTTTGATGAGAGCCGCTGAAAATGGTAAAGAGGTTATGACTCTTGTTGAACTCAAAGCGAGATTTGATGAAGATAACAACATCCAATGGGCAAAGCAGCTTGAGCAAGCTGGAATTCATGTCGTTTATGGAATACTAGGCTTTAAAACTCATACAAAAATTTCATTAATAGTTAGGAGAGAAAAAGGAAGATTAAGAAATTATTTCCATATCGGAACAGGAAATTACAATTCAAACACTTCTCGTTTTTATACAGATATAGGATTACTTTCAACAGATCCTGATATAGCATCAGATTTAATTGAGTTATTTAATTATTTATCAGGATTTTCGAAACAAAAAACTTATCAGAAGTTATTAGTTTCTCCAACATCATTGCGAAAGAAATTCATCTTTTTAATAAATCGAGAAATTGAAAATGCACAAAAAGGTGGGAAAGGAGAAATAATTGCAAAAATGAATTCCTTAGTTGACCCTGAAATTATTCAATTACTTTATTTAGCTTCTCAAAAGGGAGTTAAAATTAACCTAATTATTAGAGGAGTTTGTTGCTTATACCCACAGAGAAAAAATTTAAGTGAAAATATTACCGTAATAAGTATTATTGGACATTTTCTTGAACATTCTAGAATTTTTTGGTTTTACAATAATAATAATTCGGAAGTTTTTATTGGTAGTGCCGACTGGATGAGAAGAAACTTAGACAGAAGAATAGAAGCCGTTACACCCATAGAAGACTTAGATTTAAAAACTCAATTGTATGATCTTTTGCAGACTTATATTCATGATAATTATTACTCTTGGGTAATGAATAAAGACGGTGCTTATGTAAAAAAGAGAGAAAATTTAAACTCAAATCGCTCTCAATTTGATCTAATAAAAAAATAATAAATTTAATAAATTTTATAACATTTTAAAAAATTCCTTAATATTTGCGTTGAAACTTTAAAGACTAAAAAATAGAATTTTAAAAAATTTATATTTATACAAAACATAGTCATATCAAATGATTTAAGTAAATATTTACAAAATTCTATTTTTTAGTCTTTAAAGTTTCAACGCAAAAGTAGTTTTTATTTTGATTTCAGTGCTAGCTTTTTAAAAAATCCATTATAGGAGGCCAGGGTGATGGGGATCCCTCTGGAATCTGGAAAGAGTTCTTCAAAAAAAAATATTGAAGAACCTAGATTACCAAACACTGCGGGCAAGACTCGCAAAACAAAATCTAGCTTAACTGCTAAACAAAGCCAAAAAAAATCTGCAAGAAATGCTTCAGATTCTATAGGTTTTTACTTAAGTAGTATAGGAAGAGTTCCTCTTCTTACAGCTGCTGAAGAAATAGAACTAGCACATCATGTACAAAACATGAAAAAATTGCTAGAAACACCTGAGATTGAAAGATCAGCGCAAAATCGCCATCTAATAAAAATTGGTAAAAGAGCTAGAGATAGGATGATGGCGGCTAATCTAAGACTTGTAGTTTCTGTTGCCAAGAAATATCAAAATCAAGGTTTAGAACTATTAGACTTGGTACAAGAAGGCGCAATAGGCTTAGAAAGAGCTGTTGATAAATTTGATCCTGCTATGGGTTATAAATTTTCTACGTATGCCTACTGGTGGATTAGACAAGGAATGACAAGAGCTATTGATAATAGTGCTAGAACCATTCGATTGCCCATTCATATAAGTGAGAAATTGTCGAAAATGAGGAGAGTTTCTAGAGAATTATCTCATAAATATGGTCGACAACCAACCAGATTAGAAATGGCAACAGCAATGGGTATTGAGCAAAAAGATTTAGAGGATCTAATCTCGCAGAGTGCACCATGTGCTTCTCTTGATGCCCATGCAAGAGGCGAAGAAGACCGAAGTACACTTGGAGAACTTATTCCTGATCCAAACGGAGAAGAGCCTATGGAGGGCATGGATAGAACTATCCAAAAAGAACATTTAGGAACTTGGCTTGCCCAGTTAAATGAAAGGGAACAAAAGATCATGAAACTAAGATTCGGGTTAGATGGAGAAGAACCACTAACTCTTGCTGAAATAGGAAGGCAAATAAATGTATCTAGAGAAAGAGTAAGGCAACTAGAAGCAAAAGCAATTTTAAAACTGAGAGTAATGACCACTCATCAAAAAGCAGCATAGAAAAGTTGTTAAAATTTGCTTACATTTTAATATATATATTTATTGTATTTTTAATATCAATAATTTATAAAAGTTTTAATCCAAATAATAAAGAATCCTTTAGGAAAATTATTCATATTGGAATAGGACCTTTAATTCCTTTTGCTAAATTTTTAGATATTGACCAAACTTCTGCGCTTTATTTTACAGGACTTGTTTCAATTTTAACTTTTATAAATTATAAGTCTAAATTATTCCCAACTATTGAAGATGTAGATAGAAAAAGTTATGGGACATTATTTTATTGCCTCAGTCTATTTATTTTGATTTACCTTTATTGGAATAAAGATTCTACTTCTCTAATAGCTGGTTTTTTTATAATGACATTTGGGGATGGTTTAGCAGGATTAATAGGCAAAAACTTTCAATCCAAAAGTTGGATTTTTTTTAATCAAAAAAAATCTTTTATTGGAACAGTTACTATGTTCATAACAAGTTTTATAGTGGTTTTTGGTCTCAGTTATTTCCAGAGATATCCATTTAATATAAATTTGATTACCATATCTCTCATTTCAACGGTTCTAGAACAATTTAGTATTTTTGGAATAGATAATTTGATTGTGCCAATTTCAGCAGCATTTTGCTTTAATTTTTTTATTACAGGTTTATAAATTACATAATAGAATCATACAAAATTGCAAGCAAACTTTTTGTTGTATCTATATTTATACAGGCATCAGTAATACTTTTACCATATTCAAGATCTTTTGTATTTGAAAGTTTTTGATTACCCTCCTTAAGATGACTTTCAAGCATAACTCCTAAAATATTTTGTTCACCATTACTAATCTGATTTGCAACATTTTTAAGAACATCAGATTGCTTCCTATAGTCTTTATTGGAATTGCCATGACTACAATCAATCATAACTTTATGGGGAAGATTAATTGCTTTTAATTCAGAAGAAATACTTTTTACATGTTGATTTTCAAAATTTACACCTTTAGATCCTCCTCTTAAAACTATATGACCATCAGGATTACCAGTAGTATTAACAATAGAAGCATAACCATGATCATTAACACCTAAAAAATGATGAGATTTTGAAGCTGATTGCATTGCATTAATTGCTGTAGTAAAAGAGCCATCTGTGCCATTTTTAAAACCTATAGGCATAGATAATCCTGATGCCATTTCTCTATGAGTTTGACTTTCAGTGGTCCTTGCACCAATAGCTGTCCAACTAATCAAATCAGCAATATATTGAGGAACAATTGGATCTAACAACTCTGTAGCTGATGGTATTTCATTAATTGCTAAAAAAGAGAGTAAATTTCTAGCTCTTCGTAACCCTGTATTGATATCATATGAACCATCAAGATGTGGATCGTTTATTAATCCTTTCCATCCAATAGTAGTTCTTGGTTTTTCAAAATATACTCGCATTACAATTTCTAATTTATCTTTGTAGATTTTTCTAAATTCATGAATATATTCTGCATATTCTTTAGCTGCCTCAATATCATGAATTGAGCATGGTCCAACTATGACTAAAAGCCTACGATCATTCTTATGCAAAATACTTTGTATTGATCTTCTAGCGCTAGAGACAGTATTTGCAGAGGTATAATCTAATGGTATATCGTTATGAAGTTTTTTTGGAGGTATTAATGGACGTGTTTCAACAACATGCAAATCAGATGTTTTTTCTAAAGATTGATTATTTGATGAAGTCGTCATTGATTAATTAGGAAGTTTGAATATTTAAAAAAGCATTTATGAATACTCTCCTCATTAATATTAAAAATAACAATAGATTAGGCATTAAACCTCACAAATGAAGAAATTGGAAACATTGCTAAAAGATTATGCTAATCACGTAGCTGAAAGAGCTACTAGAGGCATACCTCCTTTGCCCCTTAATGCAGAGCAGACTAATTATGTTACTAAACTTTTAGAACAAGAGACTAATTACGAAAGTGGATATTTACTCGATTTGCTTATAAACAGAGTTCCACCAGGTGTTGATGAGGCGGCATATGTAAAAGCAAGCTGGCTTACAGCAATTGTGAATGGTGAAAAACATTCCAAATATATTAATCCTCAAAAAGCGATAAAAATACTGGGGACAATGATTGGAGGATATAACGTAACAGCTTTAGTAGAGATACTAAAAAGTAAAAACAGTTTACTCGCTAAAGAAGCAGCAAAAGTTTTAAAGAATATTATCCTCGTTTACGATGCGGCGAATGATATTTTTGATTTATCTCAAAATAATATTTATGCAAAAGAAGTTATAAATAGTTGGGCAAATGCAGAATGGTTTACAACTAAAAATCCTCTTCCAAAAGAAATTATATGTTTAGCATTCAAAATTGATGGGGAAACGAATACTGATGACTTATCTCCGGCAGTTCATGCTACTTCACGCCCAGACATACCATTACACTCACTATCTATGCTTGAATTTAAAAAGCAGGATGGACTTAAAATTCTTGATGATCTTAAAAAACAAAACATAAAAATAGCTTATGTTGGAGATGTTGTTGGTACAGGAAGTTCAAGGAAATCTGCCATTAATTCTGTTATTTGGCATTTAGGCGAAGATATACCCTTTGTACCTAATAAAAAAACTGGTGGGATAATTATTGGGAATAAAATAGCTCCAATTTTCTTTAATACCGCTCAAGATTCAGGTGCACTTCCTATTGAAACTGATGTCTCTGGTATAAATACTGGTGATTTGCTAAAAATAATGCCATATGAAGGGGTCATTAAAAAAATAGATAAAATTACAAAAGCTGAATTAGTAATTAGTCATTTCGATTTAAACCCATCGACACTTACTGATGAAATTCAAGCTGGGGGAAGAATAAATCTTATGATTGGAAGATCTCTCACAGATAAAATCAGAAAAAAACTTGAATTAAAACCCAGTGAAATATTTATCCGTCCAAAAAGTCCAAAAAAGACTAATACTAGATTTACTCAAGCTCAAAAAATAGTAGGTAGAGCATGCGGTTTAGAAGGGGTTCTTCCTGGCATGACATGCGAACCCATTATGACAACTGTTGGTAGCCAAGATACTACTGGTCCAATGACTAGAGATGAACTTAAAGAATTAGCTTGTTTAGGCTTTACTGCAGATTTAGTAATGCAAAGTTTTTGCCATACTGCTGCGTATCCTAAACCAGTTGATTTAGTGACTCATAAAGAATTACCTGATTTCATCTCACAAAGAGGTGGTGTAGCTCTTAAACCTGGAGATGGCATTATCCACAGTTGGCTTAATAGAATGCTACTCCCTGACACAGTGGGAACTGGCGGTGATAGTCACACGAGATTCCCTTTAGGAATTTCATTCCCTGGAGGTTCGGGTATTGTTGCTTTTGCTGCAGCAATTGGATCAATGCCTTTAAATATGCCGGAATCAGTATTAGTAAAATTTAAAGGAGATATGCAGCCAGGAATAACTTTAAGAGATCTCGTAAATGCAATTCCACTCTTTGCAATAAAAAGAGGTCTATTAACCGTTGCTAAAGCAAATAAGAAAAATATATTTAACGGAAAAATTATGGAAATAGAAGGTTTACCTGATTTAAAACTTGAACAAGCATTTGAATTGACTGATGCCACCGCTGAAAGATCATGCGCGGGTAGCACAATACTTTTATCGCCTCAAACTGTAGAAGAATATTTAAGAAGTAACATTTGCCTTTTGGAAAAAATGATCGAGAGTAAATATGAAGATTCAAAATCTATATCAAGAAGAATCATTGATATGAAGAATTGGTTAAATAAACCTGAATTAATTCAACCAGATGAAAACGCTTCTTATGAAGAAATAATAGAAATTGACTTAGCGAAAGTTACACAACCAATTGTAGCTTGCCCAAATGATCCAGATAATGTCAAAGAAATTAAAGATGTTGAAAATACTAAAATTGACGAAGTATTTATAGGGTCCTGTATGACAAATATTGGTCACTATAGAGCTGCTGCTAAAGTTCTTGAGGGCATTAAAAAATTAAATGCCAAACTTTGGATTTGTCCTCCTACAACAATGGATGAAGAAAGACTAAAAGCGGAAGGATACTATGAAATATTTGAAAAATGTGGAGCAAGATTAGAATTGCCAGGTTGTTCATTATGCATGGGAAATCAAGCAAGAGTGGATGAAGGTTCTGTTGTATTCTCAACCAGTACAAGAAATTTTGATAATAGACTTGGCAAAAATGCTCAAGTATTTTTAGGGAGCGCTGAATTAGCTGCAGTTTGTGCCCTTTTGGGAAGAATACCCAATATCAATGAATATCAAGATATTACCAAAAACAAAATCAATCCATACTCCAATGAACTTTATCGTTATCTTCAATTTGACGAAATGAAAAATTTTAGTTTGTCAAAATGATAATGAACTATGCAAAAATTAATAAGAGATAATTTTCAAAAAACTAGTACTAACTCTTCTAGAAGTATTAAAAAATTACTTAAACAAAGATCTTTTGTTGTTGTCATATCGATTCTATTAACAGGTTTAGGAGCATCTATAACTAGTATTTCTTTTAAAACTGGAATCTATTTTATCAACAATTGGAGATTAGAACTTTTAAATCATTTTCCATCAATTGCAGTTTTACCAGTATTTGGAGCAATTGGTGGAGCTATCGCAGGATTGTTAATTAAAAACATTGCCCCAGCAGCTAAAGGTTCAGGTGTAAGTCAAATCATGGGATTTTTAAGACATAAAAAAGTACCCATGAATCTTAAGGTTGGATTAGTTAAATTAATATCTGGAATTATAGCAATTGGAAGTGGTTTCCCTTTGGGTCCTGAAGGTCCATCAGTTCAAATGGGGGGTTCAGTTGCATGGCAAATGGCAAAATGGCTAAAGGCTCCTCTTGCATTTAGAAGGGTGATAGTTGCGGCAGGTGGTGGCGCAGGTATAGCTGCAGTATTTAGCGCTCCACTGGGTGGTTTCATATACGCAATTGAAGAATTATTAAATTCTGCAAGGCCAGTAATCTTATTATTAGTTGTAATTACAACCTTCATAGCAGATTCATCTGCAGACATTATTCAAGCCTTGGGTTTAGATCCAAAAGCGGGAGGTTTTGACTTCAATCTAGGCTTTTTAATCCAAAAAGAATATGATCCATCAGTTTTTTTCTTGCCTATAGATTTTATTTACCTTGTATTACTTGGAATAATCATTGGATTATTCGCAGAACTATATAGTAAATATGTTCTTGTTATGCAAAAGCTTGGAAAAAAATGGTATAAAAATAAATTTGTTTTGAAAATGAGTATTTGTGGACTGTTACTTGGAAGCATTTATTCTTTTTTACCTAGCTCTTTCCATAATTTAGATGAATTACAAAAAATAATAGTCGAAAAAAATACGAATATTGAAATAGCCTTTTTAGCTGTATTTATACTTTTTATAACAACAGGATTAGCTGCTGCATCCGGAGCACCTGGGGGGTTATTCTATCCCATGCTCACTTTAGGAGGAGCTCTTGGATTAATCATGGGAACCTGGGTAGAAATTGCTACAGGTCATGCCCCAAGTACATATATATTTGCTGGAATGGGGGCATTTGTAGCAGGATGTTCCAGAACACCAATAACTGCAATGTTCTTGGCATTTGCGTTAACAAAAAATTTATTAATAATGAAACCTGTCCTCATCAGTTGTATTACCAGTTTTTTAATTGCAAGAGCTTTTAACGAAGAATCTATTTATGAAAGGCAAATACAAATTGAATTAGAAGAATAAAAAATTTATTTTCAATCGAAAACAGCAGTTTTACTATCGTAAACAAAAATCTGATGATTTAAATGTAATCTAACTGCCCTTGCAAGAGCTATTCTTTCTATATCACGTCCTTTTCGAATCAAATCATCAACCTCATCTCTATGACTTACATTTACCGTACATTGCTCTATTATTGGCCCTTCATCTAAATCTTGAGTCACATAATGTGCTGTTGCCCCGATCAATTTTACACCTCTCTTCCATGCTCTTTGATAAGGTTGTGCGCCTTTAAATGCAGGTAAAAAAGAATGATGAATATTAATAATTGAGGAATAATTTTTTAAAAAAGACTCACTCAAAATTTGCATATATTTTGCTAATACAACCAGTTCAATATCAAAATCTTTCAACAAATTTAAAATTTGATTTTCGACATTAGACTTTGGACAATTTGAAGTATCAATAAAAACAAATTCAGCGTCAAAATCCTTAGCTATATTTTCAAGATCAGGATGATTAGAAATTATTAGTGGTACATTCATTTTTAATTCGCCATTTCTTACTCGCCATAGCAAATCTATTAAGCAATGATTTTGCTTACTTACAAAAATTCCTACATTTGGTATCTCATCTGAATAATTAATATTAAATTTACCATTTATATCTATTGCAATTTTTTTAAACTGATTATAAATTTCAACTTTATTTATGGCTAAATCGTTTCTATTCCATTCTATTCTGCTCAAAAATAATCCTGCATCTTGATCTGTGTGATGATCAGAATGCTTTATATTTCCGCCATAATTAGATATCCAACTAGTTAATTGACTAACTAGTCCAGGACGATCAGGACAGACAGTTCTTAAAATAATTGAAGGTTGTTCCAAATAAAAAATCTAAATTATTTAATTTTTGATTAATTACTTATAATATATCAATGGAAGGATTAAAAAAAAGTATTAAAAATTCTCATATATTAATTATTGGATCAGGAATTATAGGAAAATTTAACGCATTAGAACTTTCTGAAAAAGGATTTCAGATAACGATTGCAGATCCACAGCAAAATAAGAACAGTAGCAGTGCTGCATTAGGTCTCCTAATAAGTCATATGTATCAAAAAAGTAAAGGTAGAAGTTGGGAACTAAGAAAAAAAAGTAATGAATTATGGCCAAAATGGATCAAATTTCTTCAGCTATATAATAAAAATTTGGACATTGAGAAGCCATTAATTCAACTAACATCAGACCAAGCTCATTTTGAAAAACTAAGTCAGTTTGTTTCCAATCATCCCAAAAGAGATTTAAGAGTTTTAGAAAAAGGATCTCCCACTATTAAAAACATTAATAAGATCTTTAACATTAAAAACCTGGGAGGAATCATATCTTTTCAAGACGGAAGAATAGATCCTATTTCATTGTTAAAAACAATAAATATTTATCTAAAAAATAAAAAAATAAATTTTATTAATCAAGAGGTAATAAATATAAAAAAATTAAACAATCAATGGATTTCTACTTGCAAAAATAATTTCGAGATTAAAAGTGATGCTATTATTCTTTGTAACTCCCTTGATTCACTTAAGTTAATAGACCTAAATAAGAATAACATTAAATTAAAACCTGTTTTAGGACAAGCAATAGAAATTTTTATAAATGAAAAAGAAATTGATTTATTATCTCTTCCTAAGCATTTCAGCATAAATGGTAAAAATTTTATTCCACTAAACAAAAACAAACTAATTATTGGATCTACAGATGAATTCGACATTTACCCTAAAGAGGATATTTTTAATGAGCTCACAGATTATCTGACAACTAAACCATCATGGCTTAATAAAAAAAATATTATAAATAGATGGTTTGGTATAAGATCACGACCATCAAATGAAGCTTCACCTATATTAAAAAGTTTAGAAAAAGGATTAATTTTGTGTACTGGATTTTATAAAAATGGGATATTACTTGCTCCTGCCTGTTCTAGTTGGGTTTCAAATGAAATTGAAAATCATCTCTTTTAATCATCTTTTGTCTCTGTAAAATCAGCATCAATGACATCGTCATCATCACCTTTCTGATTAGATTCGTTTGAGTCTGAACTACCTGGAGCTGGTGGTTGATTACCTGGTTGTTGATATACAGAAGAACCAATTGCATAAAGCTCTTGTTGAAGTTCTTCTAATAATTTTTTCATAGATTCATAATCTTCCTTAGCAGTTGCTTCTTTTAATGCCTTACTTTTTTCTTCTACCTTAGTTTTAGCAGCAGCATCAACTTTATCTCCAAGTTCTCCCAACTGTTTTTCTGTTTGATAAACAAGCGTTTCAGCTTGATTTTTTAAATCTATTTTTTCTCTTTTTTCTTTATCGACAGATGCATTAGATTCAGCGTCTTTCACCATTTTTTCAACTTCATTATCTGAAAGAGTTGAAGCACCTGTAATGGAAATAGATTGTTCTTTACCGCTTCCCTTATCTTTAGCGGTTACACTTAAAATACCATTTGCGTCGATATCAAAAGTTACTTCAATTTGAGGAACACCTCTTGGAGCAGATGGGATTCCATCTAATCTAAAGGTTCCTAAACTTTTATTATCTGAAGCCATTTCTCTTTCACCCTGCAAGACATGAATCTCAACATTAGTTTGTCCATCAACTGCAGTTGAATAAGTCTCAGCTTTTTTTGTTGGGACAGTTGTATTTCGAGTAATCATTTTTGTCATTACTCCACCTAAAGTTTCAACACCAAGAGATAAAGGGGTAACGTCTAGCAAAAGTATATCTTTAACTTCGCCGGCTAAAACACCTCCTTGAATGGCTGCCCCTACAGCTACTACCTCATCTGGATTAACAGTTTGATTAGGATCTTTTCCTGTAACACGCTTAACCAACTCTTGAACTGCAGGCATTCTAGTTGAACCACCAACCATAACTATTTCATCAATTTCTCCAGTAGAGAGCTTTGCATCCTTAAGAGCCTGCTCTACAGGAACTCTACATCTATCTATTAATTTAGAAGCAAGCTCTTCAAAATTGGCTCTAGTTAAATTTAAATCAAGATGCTTTGGACCTTCAGGTGTAGCTGTTATAAAAGGCAGATTGATTTCGCTTTGAGTAGCATTTGAAAGTTCAATTTTTGCCTTTTCAGCAGCTTCAGTAAGGCGTTGTAAAGCTTGTTTATCTTGTCTTAAGTCAATACCTTCATTAGATTTGAAAATACTTGCAAGATGATCAACAATACATCTATCAAAATCATCGCCTCCTAAATGAGTATCACCAGACGTCGATAAAACTTCAAAAACACCATCCCCAACCTCTAAAACTGAAACATCAAAAGTTCCACCGCCCAAATCAAAAACTAATATTCTTTCATTACTTTTTTTATCTAATCCATAAGCTAAAGCAGCTGCTGTAGGTTCATTAATAATTCTTAAGACTTCAAGTCCTGCTATTTTACCTGCATCTTTTGTAGCCTGTCTTTGGGAATCATTAAAATAAGCTGGAACAGTTATTACTGCTTGAGTAATATTTTCTCCTAGATATTTGCCAGCATCTTCAGAAAGTTTTCTAAGAACCTGAGCGCTTACTTCCTCAGGAGAAAATTGTTTATCTAAAACTGGACATTTTAATTTTACATTTGAACCAGCTTTTTCAATCCCATAACTAACTTCTTTTGATTCGTCATTAACTTCATCAACTCTTCTACCTACAAAACGTTTAGCAGAGTAAAATGTATTTTCAGGATTCATAACAGCTTGTCGTTTTGCAATCTGGCCGACAAGTTGATCTTGATTTTTTGTGTATGCAACAACAGATGGAGTTGTTCTGAAACCCTCCGCATTTGCTATTACAGTAGGTTTACCACCTTCCATTACTGCAACACAACTATTTGTTGTTCCTAAATCAATTCCAACAACCTTCCCCATGGGTAAATACTCGTTTTAATATTCTCCATAATCGTTCATCGACGTCATTATTGTTACTCTGAAACGAGGTGTGGTTCCCGAACAGATTACAAATTTTTTCAAAATCTATCTAAAAATGATTACAAGTAAAACATCATTTCTTGCTTTGATTGGAAACCCAGTAAGTCACTCTTTATCTCCAATTATGCAGAATGCAGCTATTCAATATTTAGGCCTAGATTTAATTTATATTGCTATTCCTTGTGAAAATGAAAACTTAGAAATAGTGGTTAATTCTTTAAAAAAAATGAATTGTAGAGGATTGAATATCACAATTCCTTTTAAACAAAAAGTATTTGATTATTGTAATGAAATATCTCCAGTTGCAAAAAGAGTAAAAGCTATAAATACTCTTAAATTAAAAGACAATAAAGATTGGAGTGGAACAAATACAGATATTGATGGATTTATCTATCCTTTACGTAAACTTAATTTGATGAATAAGACATCTATAGTCCTAGGATCTGGAGGCGCGGCAAGATCAGTAATTCAAGGTCTCATAGATTTAAAATTATCAAAAATCACAATTGTTTCACGAAATAAAAATTCATTAAATGATTTAGTAACAAACTTTGAAAATGAAATTAAAATAGAAGGTTTACTAAATACGGATATCAAAATTGATAATTTAATTCAAGAAACGGATTTAATAGTAAATACAACTCCTGTAGGAATGAGTAAAACCGTTAATGATAATGAACTACCATTTGGTCAGAGCCTTTGGAACAACATAAAGTCAAATACAGTTGTTTATGATCTAATTTACAACCCTTCTCCTACACCATTTTTACAATTTTGCGATAAAAAAGGATGCTTGACTATTGATGGAATACAAATGCTGATTGCACAGGGAGCAAGATCTTTATCGTTTTGGACAAATGGACTAGAAGTGCCTTTCGAAGTAATGCATGATTCAATAAAAAAATATCTTTAGAAAAATAATTAAATTCATTTACAAAAATTTTGACCTTGATAATGTATCGTAAGTAATGAACAGACGCTCATTAAACAAATTTTGGGCCAAAGACCCTGTCTGAAAATTATGACTGATCAGATCTACTACGAAACAATGTATATCCTTCGCCCAGATATCGCGGAGGATGAAGTAAATAATCATATTGATAAATACAATAAACTTCTTGAAGAACTAGGAGGAAAAATACTAGACAGTCAAATGAGAGGTAAAAGAAGATTAGCTTATCAAATAGCAAAACACAGAGAGGGAATATATGTTCAATTAAGTCATCAAGGTGATGGTCAACATATTTTCAAAATTGAAAAAGCAATGCGTTTAAGTGAAGATGTTATTAGATACTTGACAGTCAAACAAGAAGGCCCTCTTCCTACTCCAAGATCTTCTAATAAAAGTTCTAATCAATCAGAAAAAACAGAAAATGAAAATATTAATACAAATAACAAATCAGAGCCTAAAGCTGAAAAATCGAACGATAACAAAAAAGAAACTAAAGAAGCGCCAACTCTAGAAATAAAAGAGCCCGTAGAATCTTAAATCACAATTAATCTTTTTTTGAATTTAATTCTGCCCATATTTTGTTAGACATACCCCACATATAAATAAAACCCTCAGCTTGCTCATGGTTAAAAATATCATCTCTACTATAGGTTGCTAAATCTTCCCTATAGAGAGAGTTATTTTCAGAAGACCTACCAATTACTATTGCATTTCCTTTATATAATCTTATTTTCACCTTTCCATTAACAGAAATTTGAGTTGAATCAATAAAACTATCTAGTGCTTTCTTTAGAGGACCAAACCAAAATCCTTGGTAAACTAATTTACCCCATTTTTTTTCTACTAAATTTTTAAAATCAAGTACATCTGGATTTAAAGTGATACTTTCAAGCTCTTTATGCGCTTTTATAAGAAGTAAAAGGCCAGGCGTCTCATAGATTTCTCTACTCTTAATGCCAACAACTCTATCTTCGATCATATCTATTCTTCCAAAACCATTTTCTCCTGCTAAAGTGTTAGCCTTTTGAATAATTTCTAAAGGGCTTAAAAATTCATTTTCTATTGCAACAGGAAATCCATTTTTAAATACAATTTCTATATCTGTTGGAACATCTGGTGCGTCATGAATAGAGGAAGTCATAGCAAAAACATCTTCATGTGGTTCTTGCATTGGATCTTCCAATAAACCAGCTTCAATACTACGACCAAGAAGATTTACATCAATTGAATATGGTGACTTCTTAGAAACAGGAGCTGGAATACCAAATTTTTCTCCATATAAAATAGCTTCTTCCCTACTCATCTTCCATTCTCTGGCAGGTGTAATTATCTGTAAATCAGGTCCTAAAGCATGAATAGCTAAATCGAATCTTACTTGATCATTTCCTTTCCCTGTACAACCATGAGCTACTGCATCAGCATTTAATTCTCTTGCTAACTTTACAAGGTTTTCAGCAATCAATGGTCTTGCCAAAGCAGTGGACAAAGGATATTTTTCTCCATAAAGTGCATTTGCTCTTATAGCAGGGAAAGCATAGTTCTCTACAAAATTATCTACTAAATTACCAATAACTGATTTTGTAGCCCCAGAATTTAAAGCTTTTTGTCTAATATTCTCTAAATCATCTCCTTGACCTAGATCAGCTACATAAGTGACAACTTCTGAAATGCCATATTCATTTTTTAGATATGGGATGCAAACACTAGTATCAACTCCTCCTGAATAGGCAAGGACAACTTTTTTTACCTGCTGCATTAAAATTTACCTCCAATGAAAGTTTGAGATCTTAATCTCTTTCAACTTCCAGAATTTTATTAAAAACTAATATTATTGTAACTACAAGTGCTGGACCAAAAACCAGTAGAAGAACAAGATAATTATTAATTAATAAAACATCTGGTTTTAGAAGGCCATAGTATCTAAAAAAAATGGCTAGTAAAACTGACATTGGCCAAATTAAAAAATATTTTAAATTTTCTTTATCAAACAAATTTTTTAAATGCATGGTTATGTACTATGTTATAGGAAGGGAAATTTTTTTAATGGATTCAAATAAACTCCAACTTAGATTAAATGAAATTGCTGAAGTAAACCCAGCATTGACTTGTTATCACAGAGAAGACCCAGCGCCTGTATTGCCATTAAGGGAAGAACCCGATTTACTATCTTGGCTGGAAGAAACAGGAAGGCTTGTAACAGAAAAGGATGGGGACTCTCAGGAAATTAGTACAATTGAAGAAGAAGAACTTTCAGCTTTAATGGGAGAAAAAGAAGATTATAAAACCGAAGAAGATTCTTCTGAAGATGATTGGGAAGACTAAAACACTAAATTTTACTTCTTTACTTTTATTAATAATATTTTCTTTAATAGTAAACTCTTTCGTTTTTAGTAATTTACTTATAATTTACTATTTTTTGACATTTTTTTTAATTTCATTATTAATTACAAAATACGGTTTAAAAATAATTACACAATTAAATCTATTTCAGAATATTAGAGATGAAGGTCCTGCACTTCATTTGATCAAAAAGAACACTCCTACTATGGGAGGAATATTTATATTCTTTCCTTTTTTATTACTACTTTTAGTACTAAAAATTAGTTTTGATTCTATTGGTATATCTTTATTATTTTTTTGCACTTTAGGTTTTTTTATTACAGGCTTTTTGGACGATTATTTAAGCGTTTCAAACAAAAAAAATACAGGTTTGAAAGCTATTGAAAAATTTTTACTCCAAACCTTTATCTCGATATTGTTCATCATATTAGCTTTTCAAAGCAACTCTATAATTCCCTTAATTAGTTTATCTAAAGATCTATACATAGATACCAATCTAATAATTATTCCAATATGTTTTTTAACTCTAGTTGGTTTAAGTAACGCAGTAAATTTAACTGATGGCTTAGACGGATTAGCTTCTGGATGCAGCTCAATAGTCTTTTATGGACTTGGCACAGAAATATTTATTAAAGGTCAAAAAGAATTAATAGTTTATGGTCTTATTTCCTACGCAATGTCAGGTTTATGTATGGGCTTTTTAAAATTTAATAAGTATCCTGCAAAGATATTTATGGGAGATACAGGATCATTAACAATTGGTGCAACATTAGGGTCTATTGCAATATTAACTAATAGTTTTTTTACGTTGTTTATTATCTCAGGAATATTTGTAATTGAAACTTTATCAGTAATTATTCAAGTTGGGTTTTTTAAAATCACCAAAAGAATATTTAAAAAAGGGAGAAGAGTCTTCTTAATGACTCCTATTCATCATCATTTTGAACTAATGGGGATGAAAGAAGAAAAAATAGTTGAAAATTTTTGGAAAATTAACATATTACTGGTTGTTTTAGGTATAGTCTTAAAAATAAATCTTTAAATTATTATTAATTATGAGTTTCTTTACGTGGAAAGATGATGGTTTAACAAGTGACTGTGTCAGTCTTGATGCAATGGCTTCCCGATTTGAAGAAACAGCAAATTTAATAAAAAAATTATCTCAAAAAGGGTTCAAGTTAAAAAAGACACAAAAGAATCAATTAATCATTCATTCTGATCCAGAAGTTTTTGATCAATGGGGTTTTATAAGTGAAGAACTACCTTTTAAACAACTTTCTTTAATTCCAGATGATGAAACTATAGTTGATTTTTGATATTGCCTTGTCAGGTATAGTAAATAATTTCTTACATGAGTATCCCAGCTAAAATGTCTATGAATCCCTTCAATCCCATTTCTACTCCATAGTTTCCATTGATTAGTATTTGAAATGCCTTTTTCAAGAGCAATTTTCAACTTATTAACGTCAGTAACATCAACTAATAAACCATTTTCACATTTTGAATGAATCTCTTTAGGTCCTCCATCATCTGTTGCAATTATTGGCAACCCACAGGAAGAAGCTTCAAGTAATGTTAAGCCAAAAGGTTCTGTAAGTGCAGGGTTCACAAAAATTCCTCCCCTGCTTGCAGCCCATCTATATAAAGAAGGAATATTTGCTGGAGAATGTTTCTTTGGATAAGCTACTTTTCCATATAAATTATATTTATCTATCATTTCAAAAATCTTTTGAAAAACATCTCTTTGTTGAGAATCTAGTTTTGATGTATTATCTCTACAACCTAAAACTAATACTAAGTTAGTTTTTCTTTTTAATTTTTCTGATCGTCCAAATGCTTCAACTAAAGAGGGAATATTTTTTCTTCTAACTGCTCTAGAGATAGCCAAAAGAGGAGGCTTTCTTAAATTTTTCAAAAAAGGGTGCATCATATTATCAATTTCAGATGTTTCTGTTGTTGAATGAACATGATGAAATTTAGTATGGTCAACTCCAGGAGCAATTACCCTTGATTTTTCAAGAGAAAAAGAATGGTATTGAGAATATTGATATACAGCTTCTTGTTTAGTACTTGTGACTATAATATCGGCAAATCTTAAAGCCTCTTCTTCTGCGTTTATTCTTTTATTAATACAGTACAACTTTTCGATTTGATTAATTTTTAAACCAGCTTCAAGTAGTTTCCTTTTTTTTTCCCTTCCTAAAGAATGCCCAGTAAAGACAAAGGGTACTTTAAGGGCCTGGCTTAATCTTACTCCTACATATCCAGCATCTGCATAATGAGCATGGATACAACTTGGCTTGTTTTCATCTTTTTGATAATAATTTATAAGATTATGAGTTAATTCGTCTAAATAAGGCCAAAGTAATTCTTTTCTTAAGTATTTACTAGGACCAAATTGAAATCTTAATATTTGTGCTCCCGGTTCAATAAATTCTCTCTCTTGTGAATAAGAATTATCTATTTTTCTATCATTAATAAGACGAGTAACTAAATCCACTTGGTCAACTTCAGGCGTATTCGCTAAACTTTTAACTAATTCCAATACATATTGCGTTTGTCCACCAGTATCTGAATCTCTACCTAATTCAAGACTATTTGAACGTATTAAACCATGCAAATGTAAATGTAAAAATTTTAAATTCATTTACACGTTCCAAATACAAACTCCACTTATAGATAAGATGTAATTCTCTTATAAAATATTAAGAAACCATTATGATTTAAAATTTACTAAAAAATATTAATAAGAAAAAGTGATACAATGATTGGTGTTATTAGCTTTACGAGGAAGTAATTTTAGAGTGTTTAAGAAAAGAATGCAAAGAAATACAACTATCTAGAAGCTCAATTCAAGGTTTTTTTTAGGTATTCAGCTGTATAACTGGTTGAATGCATAGCAACATCTTCAGGTGTTCCCTCAACAATAATCTCTCCTCCTTTATCACCTCCGTCAGGGCCAAGATCTATTACCCAGTCTGAGCATCTTATAACATCTAAATTATGTTCAATAACAATTACTGAATTACCTTTATCTACTAATCGTTGAATAACATCCATTAATTTATGCACATCATAAAAACTTAACCCAGTAGTTGGCTCATCAATTAAATATAAAGTTTTTCCAGTAGCTCTTTTTGATAATTCAGTTGCTAATTTTACTCTTTGAGCCTCTCCTCCGGATAATGTGGGGGCAGGCTGTCCTAATTTAACGTAACCAAGTCCTACATCTACTAATGTAGATAATCTATCAGCTGCCTGAGGAATGGCAGAAAAAGTTTCCGCAGCCTGTTCTACAGTCATTTCTAAGACATCTGAAATATTAAAACCCTTATATTTAACTTGAAGTGTTTCTCTATTAAAACGAGCACCTTTACATACATCACATTGAACATAAACATCAGGTAAAAAATTCATCTCAATAACATTAACTCCTTGCCCTCGACAAGCTTCGCATCGGCCTCCTTTTACATTAAAACTAAATTGTCCAGCTTGATAACCTCTTGCTTTAGCTTCGACAGTAGCAGTAAATAACTGCCGAATAGGGTCAAATGCACCAGTATATGTAGCAGGATTTGATCTAGGTGTTCTTCCAATAGGAGATTGGTCAATGACAATTACCTTGTCTATAGCTTTAATACCTTTTAACTCTTTAACTCCTTTAGGAAAAGGAACTTTTAATCCAAGAGAATGACAAAGCGCAGGATGTAATAATTCATTTACTAATGTACTTTTTCCACTACCACTCACTCCAGTTACAGAAACTAATCTCCCTAGAGGAAATTCAACAGATATATCTTTTAAGTTATTCTTATTACAGTTGTTTAATATTAAACTTTTCTTAACTGCAGATCTTCGTTCTTTAGGGGTAGGAATTGATTTCCTTCCACTAAGATATGCACCAGTCAAAGACTTTTCCGATTTTAAAACATCATCAAATGAACCTTTTGCAATAATCTGACCTCCATAAACTCCAGCTCCTGGTCCTATATCCACTAAATAATCAGCGGATTTCATAGTATCTTCGTCATGCTCAACAACAACTAAGGTATTTCCTAAATCTCTAAGATTTTTTAAAGTTTCAAGCAATCTATCATTATCTCTTTGATGTAAACCTATACTTGGCTCATCTAATACATATAAAACACCAGTTAAACCTGCCCCTATTTGAGTTGCTAATCTAATACGTTGGGCTTCTCCCCCAGATAAAGTCATCGCTGGTCTATCTAAAGTTAAATAATCCAAACCAACATTTATAAGAAACTTTAAGCGTAATCGAATTTCTTTTAAAACTAATTCACCTATTTGTTTTTGTTTCTCAGATAAAGAAATATTCTCTTTAATATTTTTATTTAATCCCATTATTTTCTCAATATGAGATAAAGTTTCAGAGACGCTAATAGAAGTTAAATCAGTAATACTGTAGGGTCCAACTTTAACTGCAAGAGCCTCTGGTTTTAATCTTTTACCGGAACAAGTTTTACAAGGAACTAACTCTAAATACTTTTCTAACTTTTGTTTAACTGATTCTCCATTAGATTCAATTAATTGCCTTTCTAAAATGGGTAATATTCCTTCAAAAGGTCTTTCAAAACCACTAGAAGTTTTAAAACGGCTATCAGCTTGAATTAAAATTGGCTTATCAGATCCTGAAAGTAAAACATTTTTTTGTACATCACTTAAATCTTTCCATGGAGTTTTTAATTCAAAGCCATAAGCTTGTCCGACTGAATACAGTAGAGAAAAATAGTAAGTATTATCTTTTTCACTCCATGGAGCAATAGCAGCATAAACAGGTAAAGAGGTGTCAGGTATTACTCTTTCAGCAGTAAATTTTTTTAAATAGCCAATACCATGACAATCAGGACAAGCACCATAGGGACTATTAAACGAAAATAATCTTGGAGATAATTCTTCAACAATAGATCCATGTATAGGGCATGCATAATTCTCTGAATATAACTTTTCTTTATCTATATTGGGAGGTAAAGTTTCCCCTTTTTTAGGAACAACTTCCACAATAGATAGTCCATCTCCTCTTTTAAGGCATGTTTGTAAAGAATCATTCAATCTTTCCTGAATCCCATCTCTCGCGATCAAGCGATCAACAACAACCTCAATGTTATGAGTATGGTTTTTATCTAATTCAATACTATCTGCAAGTTCTCTAACCTCACCATTAATTCTTACTCGAGCAAAGCCTTCCGCAGCTAATCCACTAAGTAATTTTGAATGTGTTCCTTTTTTGCCTCTAACAACAGGGGCAAGTAATTGGTATCTCGTTCCCTCAGGCAATAGAACAATTTGATCGACCATTTCATCAATTGTTTGAGGAGCAATTGGTAACCCACAATGATGACAATGAGGTTCCCCTGCTCTTCCAAATAATAATCTTAAATAATCTTGTATCTCAGTTACTGTTCCAACAGTTGATCGAGGATTATGACTTGTTGATTTTTGATCTATAGATATAGCAGGTGATAAACCTTCAATGTTATCTACATCTGGTTTATCAACTTGACCTAAAAATTGTCTTGCATAAGCTGAAAGACTTTCTACATATCTTCTCTGGCCTTCTGCAAAAATAGTATCAAAAGCTAATGAACTTTTGCCGCTACCGCTCACACCAGTAAAAACAATAAATTTATTTCTAGGAAGTGTAAGGTCTATGTTCTTTAAATTATGTTGTCGAGCGCCTCGAATCCTTATTGAATTATCTTCATTAATATCAATATTTTTTTTAACCATGCTTAAATCTTAAAGTGATTTAAAGAACACTTATTATAGTGCAAATTTTTTAATTTATGCGGCTGCTCTATCTATAAGTGTCGATGCATAATTATTTGCTTCACTAAAACCGCCACCTATGAGTTCAATTAACTCGTTTTGTTTTTCTTTTTTTGTAATTAATTTCGAGATAGAAGTAAAAGTTATACCATTGATAACATTTTTCTTTACTTTAAAATGAGTATTTCCAGCTGCAGCTAAGAATGGCTGATGAGTAATACACAAAACCTGCCTTTCCTGTGCAGTTAATTTTATTAAATCGACTAAAGAATGTAATGATTTTCCACTTAAACCATTATCGATTTCATCTAAGAAAAAAGTGTTAGGTTTTTGAGAAATACTAGATTTTATGGCTAATAAAAATCTTGACATTTCTCCACAAGAAATAACTTTAGATAATGGAGCTAACTTTTGATCAGGATTTGCAGAAAAAAGGAAGTCTATATTTTCATTGCCTTCTGGAGAAGGTGTAACTTTTGAGAAGTCGATTAAAAAATCTGCATTTTCTAAACCTAAATTTTTCAAAATAGAAATTACAGAATCTTGAAGCTGATTAGCAGTTTCTTTTCTTTGTAAAGACTGAATCTCAAAAAGAGTATTTAAATTAGTTTGCAAATTATTGATTTGGATATCCAACTTCTTAATCTCTTCCTTAAATAAACTTGTATCTATAAATGTTTTTAATTCGTCTTTCTTCAAAATCAGTTTTGGAAGTTCTAAAGAAAAAGTTCGCTCTAAATTTTGCAAATAAAATAATCTTTTTTGAATTTCTTCCAAACTAATATCCTCATTCTCGAGTTCTTCCGAATATTCGGTTAAAGCAAAAATTAAATTTTCTACATCACTTTGAATAATTATTAAATTTTCATTTAAATCTTTAATTTTAGAATCAAATTGGGTGACTTTACTTAATTGCTTAATGGATTGAGCAATTAAATGACTTACTGATGGAGCTTCATTTTTGTAACTATTTAAATTATCAAGTGATAATTGAATAGAGTTATTGATATCAAAATTATTCGAAAGTCGCAATTCCTTTGATTGTAATTCTAAAATTTCATCACCTGAAGTTAAATTAGCTTCCTCCAATATTTTATACATCTCTTTAATTGCAAAATTATTTTCCTCTTTCTGTTTATATGATTGCAGCATATCTTCTCTTCTTTTTCTAAGACTCTGAAATTCCTGCCATATATTCTTAATTTGAAAATTTAATTTCTTTAATTTTTTAGGACCTAAATCATCTATTATTAATCTTCTGTAGTCTTGATTATCATATAACACGCTATCAGATTGACCAGCAAAATCTATCAACAATAAACCTAACTCTTCCAAAAGCTTTTTACTGATGGAAAAATTATTTATCGTATATCTTGAAAGTATTTTATTATTTTTTATATAAGATTTTCTCTTTACAAAGATTTCCCCTGAAATTGTATAAAAACCATTTCTCGAGAACCAATCAGCGACTTTAGAAGAATTTGAAAATTTCGCTTCAATTAAACATTCTTTTTTTCCTGGACGTATTAAGTGATTTAAAGGTATATTGGATCCACCGAATAAAACATTTAAGGAATCTAAAATCAGGGATTTTCCTGATCCTGAATCTCCAGTAAAAATATTCAAACCTTTTTCGAAATTAATTTCTATAATCTCTATTAAGGCAATATTTTTTAAAGTTAATTTTATTAACATGATAATTCTTTCATACAAAAAAATTAACTTCTTTTTGAAGAAAATAAAAGGGTTTCAATAAATAAAGTTATGAATGAAGATTATTCAGATTTTATAGAAGCATCAGGATTACTAGAATATGATCCTGAGATAATTTCAAAAATTTATCAAAAAAATCCTAATCGACTACTTAAAAGACTATGGCAAACCTTAATTCCAATATTCATATATATTATTTCAGTTGGATGGGATAAATTAACTGGACAATTAAAAAAAGAATCAAAAGCAAGATCTAGAGCAAAACAACTAACAAATTTATTAGTCGAATTAGGCCCTGCATTCGTTAAAGCAGGGCAAGCTTTATCAACTAGACCAGATATTATTCCTGTCGTTCTTCTTGAAGAGCTATCTGAACTTCAAGATCAATTACCAGGATTTGATGGAAATAAGGCAATGGAATTAATAGAAGAAGATTTAAATAAAAAAATTGATGAGATTTTTTTAACTATAGATAAAGACCCTATTTCTGCAGCATCTTTAGGACAAGTTCACAAAGCTGTCCTCAAAAATAAGGAAATTGTTGCTGTAAAAGTTCAAAGGCCTGGTTTAAGAGAACAAATCACACTTGATTTATACATAGTTAGAAATATTGCTAATTGGTTAAAAAACAATATTGGTCTTATAAGAAGTGATCTTGTTGCTTTAATTGATGAATTAGGAAAGAGAGTTTTTGAGGAAATGGATTATTTAAATGAAGCTAAAAATGCTGAAAAATTTAGAAATTTGCATCTCCACAACTCAAAAATTGCGGTCCCAAAAATTTATAAAGAAACTACTTCACGAAGAGTTTTAACCATGGAATGGATAGATGGGACAAAGTTAACTAATCTTGAAGGCGTTAAAAATTTAGGTATTGATCCTGATGAAATGATTGAAATTGGAGTGCAATGTAGTTTAGAGCAACTATTAGAACATGGTTTTTTTCATGCTGATCCACATCCTGGAAATTTATTAGCTTTGGAAGATGGCAGATTATGTTATTTGGATTTCGGGATGATGAGTGAAGTTACTAGAAGCTCCAGATCTGGTTTAATTCAAGCAGTAGTTCATCTTGTAAATAAAAACTTTGATAAATTATCTCAAGATTTTGTAAAGTTAGGTTTTCTCTCAGAAGAAGTTAATCTTGAACCTATTGTTCCAGCTTTTCAAGATGTATTTGTAAATGCAGTAGAACTTGGTGTATCAAAAATGGATTTCAAAAGTGTAACTGACGACATGTCAGGAGTTATGTATAAATTTCCCTTTCAGTTACCTCCATATTATGCTCTTATAATTAGATCTCTACTGACTTTAGAAGGTATTGCTTTAAGCGTAGATCCTGATTTTAAAATACTTGGTGCCGCTTACCCCTATTTTGCAAGAAGATTAATGGAAGACCCTGATCCTCAATTAAGAGAAAGTTTAAAAGAAATGCTTTTTGATAACAAGCAATTTAAATGGAACAGATTAGAAGACTTACTTGCTAATGCTGCAAAACAAACAAATCTCGATTTAGAAAAACTTCTTGATGAGGTTATTAATCTTCTTTTTTCACCGAAAGGAGGATTTCTTAGAGACGAAATTATTAATGGTTTAACGAATCAAATAGACTCAATAGGCTTAAAATTGTTAACAAGCTTCAACAACTACCTACCAAAATCTATCAAATTAAATATAGCCAAAAAAGATAGTGATATCAATAATTTAATTTTCTATATAGAACCCTTCAGAAACTTTTTAGAAATTTTAGAAAAAGTACCAGGATATTCTATTGATATCTTTCTTAAAAGAATTCCAAGACTCATAAATGAGCCCTATACAAAAGAAATGAGTTTTAAAATAGCAAAAAAAGTTACGGAGAAAAGCGTTGTTAGATTAGTAAAAATTGCTGCTGGAGCAAATATATAAATGAAATTTTCAAAAATTCTAATCCCAAAAATATTTTTAATATTAATTACTAATCAAATTTTTTTAAATACCTCCAATGTTCAATCTGCTGAAAATATTAAAATAATATATAGTATTTTTTCGAGAACAATAACGATTGATTCTTTGAGAAATTTTGCTGAGAATGGAAATTCATCAAATAACCTCAAAAGAGTTTTAAAAGCAACGGGTTCAACAGATAGTGAGATTCAATCTGTATTAAATAAAAATTTTGAAATTCCTATAACTATTGCAAGTAAACTTGTATACTCCGAGATAGGGAATGTTTTCTTAACTAGACTTTCTGCTATACTTCATCCTCCAAAAGCAAAAGATGATAGAACCGGTATGTTAGCTCTTAGATCAAGCGTTATACAAGGTTTATATTTAGGGGATGGGAAAATAAATCTTTTAAAATTTTTTGAAGGTTATCCTACTAAAACTGTTATTTTAAATGTAAACGCCTTAAATAAAGTAATGAATAAAGTAGAATCAATATCTGATTTATTAGAGTTTTTCACTACCAAGCCTTTAGAAAAATTAAAAAATTAATAATTATGCAAATATTAAACACAATAAAGAATAAATTTCGCTTAAATTACAAAAAAAAAAGATGGCCAGGATTAATTAATGCATATAAACAATATTTGCCGGTATCCCAAAAGACTCCCATTATATCTTTAAATGAAGGGAACACTCCGCTTATTTTCAGCGAAATACTTAGTAATTTAATTGGAAACGACACAAAAATTTATTTGAAATATGATGGTCTAAATCCTACTGGTTCATTCAAAGATAGAGGAATGACAATGGCTATTAGTAAAGCTAAAGAAGAGGGTAGCGAAGCAGTAATATGCGCTAGTACAGGAAATACTTCTGCTGCTGCTGCTGCTTATGCTTCAAGAGGTGGGTTAAAGTCTTATGTTTTAATTCCAGACGGATATGTGGCCCAAGGAAAACTTGCTCAGGCTTTAATGTATGGAGCAGAAATTATCTCGATAAAAGGTAATTTTGACAAAGCTTTGACAATTGTTAGAGATTTATCTGAAAAATTTCCGATAAATCTTGTGAATTCTGTAAATCCTTACCGAATACAAGGTCAAAAAACAGCCGCTTTCGAGATAGTGGATGACTTAGGTATTGCTCCTGATTGGCTTTGCATACCTATGGGTAATGCAGGTAACATAACTGCTTATTGGTTAGGCTTCAAAGAATACTCAAAAATAAAAAAGTATTCAAAATTACCAGTTATGATGGGTTTTCAATCTGAAGGTTCTGCTCCGTTAGTAAAAAATATAATAGTTAAAGACCCTGAAACAATTGCAACAGCTATTAGGATTGGTAATCCAGTTAATCGAAATAAAGCAAAAATCGTCAAGAAAGAAAGCAAAGGAGACTTTCAGTCAGTAACAGATGAAGATATTATTGAAGCTTATAAAATGCTTGCAAAGGAAGGTATTTTTTGTGAGCCAGCTAGCGCAGCCTCAGTAGCAGGACTTATAAAAAATAAAAAGAGGATAAAAAAAGAATCAACTATTGTTTGTATTCTTACCGGCAATGGATTAAAAGATCCAGATTGTGCAATTAAAAATAATGATGCTATCTTTCGTAAAAATATAGATCCCTCGTTACAAAACATAACTAAAATCTTAGGTTATTAAATAAACCAAAAATTTAAGTGTCTGTGGAAATAAATGATAAACCCTAAAATTCTGTTAATTAATCATTAAACAAAATAGATAAAATGTTGATAGATTAAAAAAAAGAATGCAAAAATTTCAGATAATTCACAATACGAATAAGATTTCCACCTTTTATTATTTTTAACTAATAAGTCACAGTAAATGATTTTTGCTTTTATCAACATTTTCCACAAAGACTACTACTACTATTTAAATTATTAATTAGAAAATATCTTTTAGAAGAATTTAAGATTTAAAAGAAAAATATTTAATTGCAAAATTAAAGAAAATAGACCTAATATATAAATAAAGTTCTGAAGTCAGATGGAGATTGTTTGTAATCAAAATGAATTTAATTATGCTATTCAGTTAGTTAGTAAAGCAGTCTCCTCAAGACCTACCCACCCGATTTTAGCAAATTTACTTTTAACAGCCGATCAAGGAACTAATAAAATTAGTTTGACAGGATTTGATTTGAATTTAGGAATACAAACTTCATTCGATGCAAATGTAAAAAGAAGTGGTTCAATTACTATTCCTTCAAAAATTTTGTCAGAAATAGTTAATAAGTTGCCAAGTCAAACACCTGTCTCTATGGATGTTGAAGAAAGTTCAGATAACATTTTAATAAAAAGTGATAGAGGTTCTTTTAATTTAAAAGGGATCCCATCAGATGATTATCCCAATTTACCCTTGGTTGAAAGTGGGACAACATCTTTGAATATTGATCCTAGTTCTTTTTTAAAAGCCTTAAAGTCAACAATCTTTGCTAGTAGTAATGATGATTCAAAGCAATTGCTGACTGGAGTAAATTTTATTTTTAATATTAAATATTTGAAATCTGCTGCGACTGATGGCCATAGATTAGCCGTTGTTTTGTTAGACAATAAAGAGAGTTTTGAGAATAAAGAAAATAATTCATTAGATGAAGATAACTTATCAGTTACTATCCCTACAAGATCTCTAAGAGAAATTGAAAAACTTGTAAGTCTCAGTTCATCTGATAATTCAATCAAACTTTTTTATGATAAAGGTCAAGTTGTTTTTATTTCTTCTAATCAAATAATTACCACGAGAACTCTTGAAGGTTCCTATCCAAATTATCCTCAATTAATACCTGATACTTTTTCAAAACTTTTTACATTTAATACTAAAAATTTAATTGAAGCATTAGAGAGAATAGCTGTTTTAGCTGATCAACAAAATAGCGTTGTTAAGATTAAATTAGAAGATAAGGATTTAGCTTTGATCAGCGCAGATGCTCAAGATATAGGGAATGCTAATGAAATGGTACCTGTATCTTATGATTTTGATCAATTTGATATAGCCTTTAACGTTAGGTATCTATTAGAAGGTTTAAAAGTTATTACAAGTCAGAATGTGATTTTTAAATGTAATCTTTCCACAACCCCAGCTGTTCTTGTTCCTGAAGACAATATTAATTCTTTTACATATTTAGTCATGCCTGTTCAAGTTCGTTCTTAGTTTGAAATTACCAAAAGAATTTTTATTAAGTGAATTATTAAACCTTAACGTAAAAGGTGATGCAATTAATAATTATGGGAATGGCGAGAATGTCTGGATGCATCCACCTGTTCATAGGATTTTAGGTTGGTACTCCCGTCCTTCAAATTTTGATTTAAAAAGAAATGTATGGAAATTAAATCAAATAAGTCAAATAATAGATAACGATATTTTTGTGAAGGGAGATCCTGCTATTTCAGATCTTGCAACTTTAAATAGATTTCCTAATTTGATAGAAGCTAATTTAATTAATAAAGAAGGTTCAAAGATAGGAGTCATAGCAGACTTTTTATTCGAAATGGAAACTGGAAATATAAAGTTCTATTTAATTTCCCGATCTAACCCAAAAATACCAGGTTCAAGTAGATGGAAATTAAATATAGAAGATATTATTGACCAGCAACCTGGCTTAGTTTTTGGATCTATTATTTCTTTAGAAGATTTATCATTAATCAAATCTAGTATTAAAAATCAGTTTTTAAAAAAAGGTAGAAAAGTACTTAATCGTTTTGATGATATGAGAAATAATGCATCACATAGATTAGAAAATTGGCTTGAGGAAGATGAAGATATAAAATTAAAATCAGAATATAAACGAAATAGTTTTTATAATGAAAACGAAGAGGTAAGATCTTTCAGCAACAAAAGTGATGATGACCCCTGGATTTGATTAATGATAAATTTTTTAAATAATGATACTTATGAAATTAATGAATCATTAAAAGTTGAAAATTTAACTTTTGAGGATTATCAAGAAATATGTAAGAGATTAGGAAGAAAACCAAACAGAACAGAGTTAGGAATGTTTGGAGTAATGTGGTCTGAGCATTGCTGTTATAGAAATTCAAAGCCTTTATTATCTAAATTTCCTACTAAAGGAAAAAATGTATTGGTTGGTCCTGGAGAGAATGCAGGTGTAATTGATGTAGGAAATAATCAGAAACTTGTTTTTAAAATAGAAAGTCATAATCATCCTTCTGCTATTGAACCTTTTCAAGGTGCTGCAACAGGGGTAGGAGGGATATTACGAGACATTTTCACTATGGGTGCTAGACCTATAGCAGTTTTGAATTCTTTAAGATTCGGTAATCTTGATAAATCATCCAATATTGATCTTTTACGTGGTGTAGTAGCTGGGATTTCTCATTATGGGAATTGTGTAGGAGTACCTACTGTGGGCGGAGAAATAGATTTTGATGATAGTTATTCAGGAAATCCTTTAGTAAATGTTATGGCTTTAGGTTTGTTAGAAACTGATGAAATAGTTTGTTCAGGAGCAAAAGAAGTAGGTTCTCCTGTCCTTTATGTAGGAAATACAACAGGTAAAGATGGTGTAGGAGGTGCAAGTTTTGCTAGTTCAGAATTAACTTCTAAATCTCTAGATAATAGACCTGCAGTGCAAGTAGGAGATCCATTCATTGAAAAAAGTCTTATTGAGGCTTGTTTGGGTGCTTTTAAAACGGGAGATGTAATTGCGGCTCAAGATATGGGAGCTGCTGGCCTTACTTGTAGTAGTGCTGAAATGGCGGCGAATGGAGGTTTAGGAATATCAATTAATTTAGATTTAGTACCAGCTAGAGAAGATGATATGTCGGCTTATCAATATTTGTTATCGGAATCTCAAGAGAGGATGCTACTTGTAGTTAAGGAGGAAAAAATCAATACTCTTATTAAAGAATTCAAGAAGTGGGGTCTATTTGCAAATGTTATAGGAAAAGTAATACCTAAAAAAGAGGTTGTAATTTATCAAAAAAATCAAATTATTGCTCAAATACCGACTTCGGCTTTATCTGATGAAACCCCTATTAATATTCATAATGTAATCAAAGAGCCTCCCAGTGATTTATTAAAGAAATGGGAGTGGTTTGAAGATAAACTACCATTGGTTAGAAAAAATTTAATTCTTTCTTTAAAAGATCATAAATTATATTCTTTGTCCCAAATAATTTTGGAACTTTTATCAAATCCTTCCATTGCATCTAAAAGATGGGTGTATCAACAATACGATTCTCAAGTACAATCAAATACTGTTTTTAAGCCAGGCGAAGCGGATGCAGCATTAATAAGACTTAGATGCCAACATGAAAAAAATAAAGATAAAAATTTTTCTGGGGTAGCAGTTTCTGTAGACTGCAATAGTAGATGGGTTTTATTAGATCCTTTTAGAGGTAGTATTGCTGCTGTAGCTGAATCAGCGAGAAATGTAAGTTGCATAGGTGCTGAACCAATAGCAATAACAAATAATTTAAATTTTTCATCGCCAGAAACAGACTTAGGATATTGGCAGCTATCATCAGCATGTGAAGGAATTTCTAAGGCTTGTATTGCTTTAGAAACTCCTGTAACTGGAGGTAATGTTTCCTTATATAATGAATCAAAAAATCAAAATAATGAATTAACTCCCATTAATCCTACTCCTGTGATTGGAATGGTAGGTACTATTAAAAATATAGATAAAGCTATAAGTTCAGGATGGAAAAATATTAATGATCAAATATGGATAATTGGTTCGAATTCTTCTGAATCGAAAATAGAAGCAAGTTCTTATTTAGAGTATTTTCATGGTTTAGTTACTGGTAGACCGCCAAAAATTGACTTGAAAGATGAAAAAAACTGTCAAAGTTTTCTAAGGGATGCAATTTCAAAAAATTATATTATTTCTTCACATGATATCAGTGATGGAGGTTTAGCTGTTGCTTTATCCGAATGTTGTATTTTGTCATCTAAGGGAGCAACTATAGATTTACAAGGAGGCACCATTAGAAAAGATAGCTTGTTATTTAGCGAAGGAGGGTCAAGAATTATATTTTCACTCAATAAAAAACAAGAAGCAAAATTTTTGGATTTTGTTAATTTAAAGAGTAAAGATTTAAATCAAAATATATATGTTAAAAAAATTGGTTTTGTTTCCAAAGAAACTCTTAATATTTCTCTCGAAGGTAAAGAACTTTGCAATCTTAGGGTTGATGAATTAACCAAAAAATTTAATAATAGTATTTCTAGTCGCTTTAACTAATGAGAAAATATATGCAATTGTCTAAAATTTCGAGAATTTAAATTATGTGTGGAATTGTTGGAATTGTTTCTTCTGATGATGTAAATCAACAAATTTATGACAGTCTTTTGCTACTGCAGCATCGAGGGCAAGATTCAACTGGTATAGCAACAATGGAAAACACTGTTTTTCATATACATAAGGCTAAAGGACAAGTAAATACTGCTTACAGAACAAGAGATATGAGGAATTTGATTGGAAAAATTGGTTTGGGGCATGTTAGATATGCAACAAAAGGCTCAGCAGAAAGTGTTGAAGAAGCACAACCTTTTTACGTTAATGCTCCTTATGGAATAGTGTTAATTCATAATGGAAACCTTACTAATACAAGAGATTTAGAAAAACAATTATTTAATGTAGACAAACGTCATACAAATTCTTCTAGTGATACTGAAATGTTATTAAATATATTTGCTACTGAATTACAAGAACAAATTCATAACCAAGAGTTACAACCACAAATTATTTTTAATGCGGTTAAAACATTACATCAAAGAATTCAAGGCTCATATGCCACAATTGCACTAATTTCTGGTCACGGCTTATTAGCATTTAGAGATCCTTTTGGTATAAGACCTTTAGTAATTGGAAAAAGGATTTCTCTTACTACAAAAAAAGAAGAGTGGATGGTGGCAAGTGAGTCATTAGTATTAGAAAATAATGATTATCAAGTTGTAAGAGATGTAGCACCTGGTGAGGCAATCTTCATAAGTCATAATGGTGAGTTTTATTCAAAGCAATGTTCAGAAAATCCAAAGTTATTTCCTTGTGCATTTGAATATGTTTATTTAGCTAGGCCAGATTCAGTGATGAACGGAATTTCTGTTTATCAAGCACGCTTAAAAATGGGTGATTATTTAGCTGAAACAATTAAGAAAAAAATAAATTCAGGAGATGTGGATGTTGTCATGCCTATTCCGGATTCTTCTCGCCCGGCGGCAATGCAAGTAGCCAGGCAATTAGGTATCGAATATAGAGAAGGATTTTTTAAAAATAGATATGTTGGTAGAACTTTTATAATGCCTGGACATCAAAAACGTAAACAATCGGTAAGGCAAAAGTTGAATGCTATGAGTACTGAATTTAAAAACAAAAATGTATTAATAGTAGATGATTCTATTGTAAGAGGTACTACTTCAAAACAAATAGTCCAAATGGCAAAGGATGCTGGAGCAAATAAAGTTTTTTTTACTTCTGCAGCTCCTCCAGTGAGATTTCCTCACGTCTATGGAATTAATATGCCCAATCGAGACGAATTAATAGCTCATGATAGAACAATAATTGAAATAGCAGAAAAGCTAGAAATTGATAATCTTGTATACCAAAGTGTTGATAACTTAAGAAAAGCTATAATTGATGAATCTTCAGTTCAAGATTTAGAGATGAGTTGTTTTACGGGTTTCTATGTTACTGGAACAGTAAATCACGAGTATCTTAGATGGGTTGAAGATGAATATAAATCTTAATTTATAAATTTTTCTAGACGGGAACAGCTTTCAAGATATTCATCTTTATCTAGATTAAGGAATTCAATTTTAAGCATATTTTTATTAGTTTTTGAGCCTAATTCGTTTAAATTTAATCTTGCCGATCTGTTTTTATTAGTTTCAATATCAATGTACTGATTACTTGGGAGAATTTTTATAAAATAGTCATTATTAAGCTGTATTTTTTCATTAATATAGCCTAATTTAGAATTGTAGGCGTCATAAATGTCGTCAAGTTTTAATTGAAAAAACTTTCCTTTTTTCGAAACTAAATAAAGGATATCTTTAATTTTACCTTTACAACAAGAAACTATTTTTTCTGTAGGTAAAAGATTCACTAATAATAATCCTTGTGATTGTTTTGTAATAGGATTTAAGTATTTATTAGATAAATCAAATTTAAAAAGCCTACCAATAGAAGTTAATATTATTAATTTTTGTTCATCACTGTAAATAAATGAATCAATTATTTGAGTAGAAAGTTTTAATTTTGAAATTGAAAATACTCTAGTACTTTTTTTCATATCTTCATCAAAAAAAACTTTTTTAAATCTTCCATCTGAACTTAAAACGCAGATATAATTTTTTACATTAGTGTCTAAATGATGAAAATTTACAATCTCTTGTTGATTTATATTGCCTAATACTTTTTTATCTAGTTTATATTCAGAATTAATATTTATTTTCCAATCAAGTTGTAGAATTTTTCCTGAAGAAGTAATTCCAATAATTTTTAGATTTTTATTGATTTCACATACAAACTTTTTAATATTTTTATTATCGATAATTTTATTTTCATTTTCCAATAATTTTTTATAATTGCCATAAAGTAATTTTTTTAAGTAAAATCTGTTATCTATTGAAATTTTAGTTTTTTTAATTATAAGCTCTTCTAATATTTGATTATTAATAGTATCTATTTCTTCTTCTTGGTTAATATCTTTTAAGATTTTTGTTTTCCTTTTTATATTAAATTTTTTCTTTAAATATAAAAGTTCTTTTATTAAAGTATCAAGTAGCAGACTTCTTTTAGCAAGGAGATCAATGAGATATTTCTTTTTTTCATTTAGTTCTGACATATCAATTTCCAATTGTTTCCTTTCTAAATTTGTTAATTTTTTAAGCGGCATACTTAAAACTGCATCTGCTTGTTTATCACTTAGACTTAAGTGTTTTATTAATAGTGATTTTGCTTCGCTTGCATTTTCGGAGTTTTGAATAATTTCAATAATATTTTTAATATTTTTAGTAGCTTTTGAAAAGCCTTCTAATATTTCAAGTTTTTCAGATGCAATTTTTAGAAAATAATTAGTTCTTTTTCTAATTGTTTCTTCTCTAAAATCGAGAAAATATTTGAGATAGTTTTTTAAAGTAAGTTGAACAGGTTTACCGTCTACTAAAGCTAGAAATATTGCGCCAAAATTAGATTGCAGTGCAGTTTTTTTATATAAATTAGATATTATTATTTCTGGATTTGAATCTTTTTTTAATTCAATCATTATTCTCATCCCATCTCTATCACTTTCATCTCTAATATCAGATATTCCTTCAATTTTTCCTGCATTTACTAATTCTGCAAGCTTTTCGATCCAACCTGCTTTGCTTATTTGGTAAGGAAGTTCAGTTACAATTAGCGCATTTCTTTTATGTTTGCCTTTTCCTAAATTAATTTCTTCGCTCTTAATTACACCTCTAATTGTTATAGATCCTCTCCCGCTTTCATAAACCTCTTTAATAGAATTATCGTAAATTAATTCTCCTCCCGTAGGAAAATCAGGTCCTAATATTATCTTAGATAATTTCGAGTCACTTATTTCTTTATCTTTGATTAAAGCAACTAAACCATCAACTATTTCTCCTAAATTGTGAGGAGGAATATTAGTAGCCATCCCAACTGCAATACCTGAAGAACCATTTAATAAAAGAAAGGGTAATTGAGCAGGCAATATATCCGGTTCTTGCTGTGAGCCATCAAAGTTGTTTGAGTAACTTACTGTTTCAGATCCAATTTCTCCTAAAAAACATTCGTGAGCTATTGGTGCAAGACGTGTTTCTGTATATCTCATTGCAGCCGGTGGATCGTTATCAACAGAGCCAAAGTTTCCATGGCCATCAAGAGTTGGATTTTTTGTTGAAAAATCTTGAACTAATCTGACTAATGCATCATAGACAGCTTGATCTCCATGAGGATGATATTTTCCTAATACATCTCCAACAACCCTTGCGCATTTTCTAAATGGTCTATCTGGAGTAAGTCCCAATTCATGCATTGCGAAAAGAATTCTTCTTTGAACTGGTTTTAGTCCATCTCTAGCATCAGGTAAGGCACGTCCAACTATTACGCTCATTGCGTATTCAAGATAAGAGCGTTGCATTTCTTCTTGCAGCGATATCGAAGTGAATTTTTCCTTAGTCATTTAGTAGGAAATTTACAATACTCGTTCATAAACTAAATTAAGATTAATAGGTAAATGAATATTTACCAGTATTAATAATTAGGAAGATTTATTTATTTTTGTTTTTGCTAATAATATTTCTTTTGCTAGTTGGGTATTTTGGAAAAGTTTTTCAGTAGAATTTTGCAATTTCTGCCCCCATAGCTGTTCTTTTCTATAATCATAATCAACATAATTTGGTTCTTTAATTAATGCTTCTTTTGCGAGTAAAATTGCTGTTTTGATATCTTGAGCTTCTAAACATGAAGCTAATGCTAGTAAAGGTTCTGCATTTTTTTCTAGAGTAATGGCCTTTTTGAAAGAAATAATAGAAAGACTTATTTGATCTAATTCAAAATATGCTAATCCTTTATTATTAATTGCTTGCCAAAAATCTTTTTTTATTTTTATTGCTTTGTCAAACTCTTCTATTGCTTGTTTATATTTTTTTTCCATTAATAAAATATTTCCTAATTGGAAAATTGATCTAAAGCTTTCTGGAAGAATTTTAAGCCCTGATTTCAAAGCAATTTTGGCTTCTTTAATTTTTGATTGTTTCAGATAAATACTACTTTTAGCGAAATATATTTCACCCATTTTAGGGTTTAATTCTTGCGCTTTGTTTAGCGAAATTAATGCATCATTAAAAAACTTATTGGCCATTTGTGTTTCAGCAAGAATTATCCATAAAGTCTCATTTGTACTATTAATTTTTACAGCTAATCTTGCTAAATTTAGACTATCTTTGATTTGTCCAAAATATAAAAGTTGATAAGCTTTTTTTCCTATAGATAGACTATCTTGATTTAAATTTTTTGTTGTTGGTTGATAGTAATAAGGTATTAGGGCTTTTAAATTTTCTATCCGAAATAAGTATCCAGTTATTAATGAAAAAAATAATAATCTTATTAGAAGTTTATTCATATTATTAGTATTTTTTTATTATTGCTCTTATATTTCTTTTCCACATCCATGGTTTTATTCTCCTTAATGTACTTCCTCGGAGTTTTGTGTTCCATTCTTCTTCTTTCCAACTTAATGATTCAGCATCAAGCTTTTCAAGCCATGATTTTGGTGCAGCTTCAATACTGTCGTTGAAAGGAACGGATTTGTTCCATGGACATACATCTTGGCAAATATCACAACCCGCAATCCATCCATTTAAATTTTGTTCAATTTGTTCTGGAAGTTTTTTATTTCTATTTTCAATAGTATGGTAAGCAATACATAAATTAGAATTTATAACAAAGGGCTCCGTTATTGCATTTGTTGGACATTGTTCAATACATTTTTCACATCTTCCGCAAAGAGATTTAGAAGGATTATCAGGTGTTAGATCTTTAGTAAGAATCATAAAACCTAAAGTCATCCAAGATCCATAATCTGTATTTATAAGATTACTATTTTTACTGATCCAACCAAGACCAGCTTCTTCAGCCCATGCTTTTTCTAGTAGAGGAGATGTGTCTACACAGATCTTCCATTTGCAGTTTGGAATTTCATTATCAAGCCACTTACCCAGATTCTTTAATTTCTTATAAATTATTTTATGGTAATCTTCTCCTTGACCAAATTTTCCAATTTTAAATTTAGTATTTTGTTTATGATCTTTACTTAAATAATTAAAGCCTACAGATAATATACTTTTGGCGCCTTTTAATAAAGATTCAATGTTCTTTCGTTTTTCTGCTTCCATCCATTTCATATCACTGTGATAACCATTCTCTAACCATCTTTCAAGTGCATTATTTCTTAGCTTCAAGCGAGAACTTTTTTTTATTGAAGCTATTCCAGATACAGCAAAACCTTCTACAATTGCCCTTTCTTTAATCCTGATACTAAAGTCCTCTTCCTTTTCTTTTAAACTTATCATAATTATATTATGAATTATTTTTAAATAAAATGGTATTTTAAAATTGAGAAACTAATGATTAATTTAAATTTATTAAAAATAAATATATCCCAATCAAGTAAAACAAGTTAAATTATTAGTAAAATGAATAAAATTAGGAACTTTAATTTTGGTTGAATCTACTCAAGGTCAAGATTCGAACTTAGGAACTAGGCTCCAACAGGATTTAAAAAATGATCTTATAGCAGGATTATTAGTGGTTATACCTTTAGCCACAACTATTTGGCTATCTTCTATTGTTAGCAAATTTGTGCTTACATTAGTAACCTCTGTGCCTAAACAACTTAATCCATTTATAACACTAAACCCTTTATTACAAGATTTAATTAATTTAACTCTAGGTCTAACAGTTCCTTTATTGGCAATCTTACTTATAGGTTTGATGGCAAGAAATTTTGTAGGTAGGTGGCTGTTAGAATTTGGAGAAGGTACATTATCAAAAATTCCTGTTGCAGGAGCTGTTTATAAAACTCTTAAACAATTACTGGAAACTTTTTTGAGTAATAAATCAAACAGATTTAGAAGAGTTGTTTTAGTTGAATATCCGCGAGAGGGATTATTTAGCGTTGGTTTTGTAACTGGTGATGTTGGCCCTTCACTGCAATCTGAATTAAATGATAAATTACTAAGCGTTTTCATCCCTACAGCCCCTAATCCGACAACAGGATGGTACACATTAGTTCCTGAAACTTCCGTGAAAGATCTTGATATTTCAGTAGAGGATGCTTTTAGAACAATTATTTCTGTTGGTATTGTTAATCCTGATGAGAAAGATGATTCTTCAAATCCATCATTCTCGAAATTATTTTCCCAGCTAAGAGCTTCCACAAATACTTCATCTAATTAATTGATGTATAATAGATCGCTCTCAAGAGAATTATCTTTAATTTCCTTAGGTCTTATTAACGATAAGGAAGATTTAACATTTAATCAATTTCAAATAGAAGAGGTTTTTGAATCTGCATTAGATTCTTTAATAGATCACTGTAGAGATGAGTTAGATGATTGTGAAGCAGATTTAGAAAAAGTATCGCAAAATCTTTTGGATAGTGAATTAAAGGAAGGTAGTAATTCTTCTTTCGCAAATGTCCGGGATGAACTTAAAAAAGCTTTTTATAAAATTGAATCTGTAATGAATTCACTTTCAGTTACTTTAGATTTTCCAAAATTGATTGTTTCAAGTAATCAAAATGACATAAGAGAAGATGTAAAAAATAGAATTACAAATATAGTAAATAATTTACAAAAAATTGATACAGAAATTGATGAGGTAATGGTTGGATGGAGATTAAAAAGGTTGCCTAGGATTGATCGTGATATTTTACGTTTAGCATATGTTGATATTAATTTTTTGAATACTCCAGTTGCAGTAGCATGTGATGAGGCTGTAAATTTAGCAAATAAATATAGTGATAAACAAGGTAGAAAAATGATTAATGGAGTGTTAAGGAGATTGCAAAGAGTTAAGGTGCAGTAATTAATTGATATAAATCAATAATTTTTTATAATTTAATTAAATACGATTTAAAAATATTTATGACTAATAATGAATCTGATAATTCTCTAGAATGGGCTTCGCAAGCATATGCTTTATTAAAAGAAAAGCAAGAATTACAAAAGCAAGAATTACAAAAGCAAGAATTAGAAAAGAAAGAATTAGAAAAGAAAGAATTAGAAAAGCAAAAGGAGCAATTAAAAGAAGAATTTGATCAAAATGATATTTCTAAAATACAAAATGAAACAGAATCTAACTTGGGAGAATTTGATGAGGATTTTACTTGGTCAGCAATGGTATTAGCTGCTCAAGGCAAAAAAGTAAATGAAATATCAATAGATGAAATCGATTGGTTAAGTAAATTGAGAAGGGGCTTAGAAGAAACAAGAAAAGGTTTTGTAACAGAATTATTAGATAAATTAGGAGATGATCCTCTCACACCAGAATCTTTAGATGATTTAGAAACTTTATTAATAAGGGCCGATGTTGGTATTGATTCAACAGATAGGGTTATCAATTCACTTAGAAAAAAATTAAATGAAGAAGTTGTTGGTGGTGAAGAAGGGATAAAATTTTTAAAAGATGAATTACGAGCAATAATTGAAAAACCAATAAAAAACTCTGGATTAAATGTTCTTGTTCCACAAAAAGGTAAGTTAAATGTTTGGTTAATAGTTGGAGTAAATGGTGTTGGTAAAACCACAACTTTGGGTAAACTTGCTTATCTTTCATCAAAGAGTAATTATAAAACTTTAATTGCTGCAGCAGATACTTTTAGGGCAGCAGCAGTAGAACAATTACAGGTTTGGGGTGAAAGAAGTAACGTTGATGTTATTGCTAATCAATCAAAGAATGCAGATCCAGCAGCAGTGGTTTTTGATGCCATTAATGCAGCAAACAAACGTAATAGTGATTTATTACTTGTAGACACTGCTGGAAGATTGCAAACTAAAAATAATCTTATGGATGAATTATCAAAAATAAAAAAAATTATAGATAAAAAAGTGCCTAATGCAATCATTGAATCATTATTAGTTTTAGATGCTAGTCAAGGACAAAATGGATTAAAACAAGCAAAAAGTTTTGCAAAATCTGCAAATTTAAGCGGTGCAATTATTACTAAATTAGATGGAACCTCAAGAGGTGGTGTTTCTCTAGCTATTTCTGCAGAAGTTAATTTGCCAATAAGATTTATTGGAGCTGGAGAGGGGATCAAAGATTTAAGACCATTTAATAGCTTTGAGTTTGTTGAGGCTCTACTTGCTGATAGATAAAAATTTAATCAATTTCATTTATAAATCTACTTTTAATGTTAAAACATACCTATATATTGAATTTGTTTTGTTAAATAACAAAAAGAAAAAATTATTGTCTAATGACATAATTCAAAAATTTTTAGAAAAAGATCATAAATCATCACTTGATAAGGATGATAAATTTATTGAAATAGTATCCTCTTTAACTTATTATTTAAAATCATTTTCAAATATTAAAAGGTTTCTGGATTATGTTTCTTTAATTTTAAAACATACTTTTAATCACCAGTTAAGCTTAATAATTCTCTTTAATGAAAAGGGAGAAATATGGAAAGAAAATATGCAATTTTCTGGGGATACAAAAAATTTAAAAATTGATGATGAAATTAAAAATTATTTTAAAAATTTTGATTTCTCAAAAAATCATAGACTAAAAGAAATAAATTTATTTGAAAAAGATTTAAATAATAGATTTAAAGAATATGTGATTAAGTCTTATAAAATTTTGTCACGAGGAAAATGTAGGGGATTTGTATATACTTTTAATCATCACAATTTAAATAATTCTCTAATCGATGAAAGAAAGCTAAATTTTATTATTAATTGTTTGGGGGTTGGATTAGAAAATTATTGGTTAATCCAAACAAAAAAAAATCATGAAAATGTAGATAGAGAAATTTCTATTGGAGCAGAAATTCAATCGCAACTTTTACCTGATTATTGTCCAATTATTTTTGGGGTGGACTTAGCTGCTCACTGTAGACCAGCTCTTCAATTAGGAGGAGATTATTATGATTTTATGTCTTTGAAACCAAATATCTCTGATAAGAGAAGAGAAAAGGCAAGATGGGCTTTAGTCATCGGTGATGTTATGGGGAAGGGTATACCTGCTGGTCTTTTGATGACTATGTTACGAGGAATGCTTAGAGCAGAGGTTTTGACTGGGCTGCCCCCTGACAGAATATTACATGACTTAAACCAGTTAGCTATTTATGATTTAGACCAATCGCATAGATTTATAACTTTATTTTATTCAGATTACGATCCAAGAACTAAAAAGTTAAGGTTTGCAAATGCTGCACATAATCCTCCTTTGCTCTGGAAAAGTTCTGAGCAGAAGATTGTAAAGCTCGATTCAGAAGGTTTTGTACTTGGTTTGCAAAATGATGCTGAATATCAATGTGGTATTACACAATTAAATAAAAACGATGTAATTCTCTATTACACAGATGGAGTAACTGATACTTCTAATTCTTTAGGTGAAAGGTTTGACGAAGAACGATTAATCACATCCTTTTCTAAATTATGTAAACAATCACTAAAATCTAAGGAAATTTTGAATAAGATTTTCAAAATATTAGATGATTTTACTGGTAAAAATAGGCAACTGGAAGATGATGCTTCAATAGTAGTTTTTCAGTTAGAATAGATTTTTTGTCACATATATAAAAAAATGCTTTATTAGAAGTAACTAAAGTTTTTGATTAATATGTCCAAAGTTTGGAGTAATAGGTTTAATAGTAGTTTGAACCCTTTTATTGAGGAGTTTAATGCTTCAATTAGTTTTGATAAAACATTATTTTTTGAAGATATAGATTGTTCTATCGCTCACGCTAAAATGCTTGGTAAAACAAAAGTTTTGCCAATTAATGAGTCTCAAAAGATTATTGAGGGTTTACAAACCATAAAACAAGAGTTTATTGATGGCAAATTTTTGCCTGGAGCCCCATCCGAGGATATTCATTATTCTATTGAAGAAAAATTAATTAATTTAATTGGTGAAACTGGAAAGAAATTGCATACTGGTAGAAGTAGAAATGATCAAGTTGGAACGGATATTAGATTATGGTTGAGAAAAAAAATCGATAATATAGATTCTTTATTAGCTGAGTTACAAAAATCTTTGTATTTAATTGCAGAATCAAATATTTATACCTTGATTCCAGGTTATACGCATATGCAAAGAGCTCAACCCTTATCTTTTGCTCACCACCTTTTAGCATATCTTGAAATGTTTCAGAGAGATCGTGAAAGACTCAAAGAAGTTAGAGCTAGAGTTAATATTTCTCCTTTGGGCGCAGCGGCTTTAGCAGGTACGAAAATAAAAATAGATAGATACTTTACTGCGGAAGAATTAGGGTTTGAAAATATTTATAAAAATAGTATTGATGCTGTGAGTGATAGAGATTTTTGTATTGAATTTGCTTCAAGTTCTGCTTTAGTAATGTCTCATTTAAGTAGAATTTCAGAGGAAATAATTTTATGGGTTACTGACGAGTTTTCTTTTGCAAAATTAACCGATAAGTGCGCTACCGGAAGTAGTTTGATGCCTCAGAAAAAAAATCCAGATGTTCCAGAGTTAATAAGGGGTAAAACTGGACGAGTGTACGGTCATCTTCAATCATTATTAACAATTATAAAGGGAGTACCTCTTTCATATAATAAGGATTTTCAAGAGGATAAAGAGCCAATTTTTGACACAGTAGATACTATCACTTCGTGTTTAAAAGCTATGACAATTTTATTGAATGAGGGACTAGAGTTTAATGTTGAAAAGTTAATGGATTCGGTAAATAATGATTTTTCTAATGCAACAGATTTGGCTGATTATTTAGTAGTTAAAGAGGTTCCTTTCAGAGAGGCTTATCAAGTAGTTGGAGATATTGTGAAGCATTGCTTAACAAAAAATATTTTATTTAAAGATTTAAATTTAAAAGAATTTCAAACATTTCACAATGAATTTAAAGAGGACATTTTTGAAAAACTCAATCCCATTAACGTCGTAAAGTCTAGAAATAGTTTGGGAGGTACAGGATTTGATCAAGTTACAATAGAGTTAAATAATTGGAAGAATAAATTATTCATTTAAATCTGAATTAATTTCATACAACTAGGGATGTATTAAAGTAGAATACTGTAGTAATGTATAAAAACTACTTATTTAGTAGTTTTATCTTGGTTATTATTTTAAAGTTGAGTTTCAAGTGAGTATTTTTGTTGGCAATTTGCCTTTCCGCGCAGAGCGTGAGGACATTTTGGAATTATTTACACCTTATGGTGAAGTTATGAATTGTTCTCTTCCCTTGGAAAGAGATACAGGTAGAAAAAGAGGTTTTGCTTTTGTTGAGATGGCAGATGAATCAATAGAAGCTACCGCTATTGAAGGTCTTCAAGGCACTGAGCTTATGGGAAGGCCTTTAAGAATTAATAAAGCTGAGCCAAGAGGTGGTGGCGGTGGCCCACGAAGAGGCGGCGGCGGAAGAGGCGGTTACGGCGGTGGCGGTAATGGCGGCGGTTACGGCGGTGGCGGTAATGGTGGCGGTTACGGCGGTGGCGGTAATGGTGGCGGTTACGGCGGTGGCGGTAATGGTGGCGGTTACGGCGGTGGCGGTAATGGTGGCGGTTACGGCGGTGGCGGTTATTCTGAACCTAGTGCTTCATATGCAAATAAATCTTCAGGTGCCGAAGGCTGGGAGGATAGAAGTTATGGAAACTCTTCAGAAAACTCTGAGTTCGAAAATAGTAGAAGTAGAAGAAAAAGAAGCGTCTCAAATAATTCTGAAATTACTCAAGAAGGTAACTAATAACCCATTTCTTGAAGTTCAGATGTGAGTTGTACTAAGTATTTAATACTTAGTTCTTTTTTTATTGATTTGGTAGAAATTTGATTTCTCCAAATTTTTGCTTTTGGAATACCTTCTACAAGATTAATAAGATGCTTACAAATATCCCAAGTTCTCCCACCAAGTTTTATGTGGTCTTCAATGTAAGGAATTAATGAAAATATGATTTCTGAAGGTTTTTTATGTGTAATATTTTGACCATAAATTTTTTGATCAATTTCAGACCATCTTAAAGGATATTTGTAAGCTGATCTACCTATCATTACACCATCAAAATTATTCAAGGCTTTAATGCATTGATCAATATTTGTAAAACCACCATTAACTTCTATAAGAAGTTGAGGATTCAATTTTTTTAATTTCTGAACAACTTCATATTTAAGAGGGGGAATTGTTCTATTTTGTTTGGGATTTAAGCCTTTTAATATCGCTTTTCTTGCATGAACTGTAAATCTATCTGCTCCGGCATTTGCAACTTCTTTTACAAAACTATCTAATTTATCCAAACTATCATCTTCATCAACTCCAATTCTATGTTTAATAGTAACCGGTAAATTACAATTATTCTTTAGGGACTCTATGCATTTGGCGACTTTGGTCGGTTCTTTCATAAGGGAAGCACCGAAGTTTCCTGCACAAACTCTGGGACTTGGACATCCTACATTGAAGTTAATTTCATCATATCCCCAATCTTGGGCCATTTTGGCCGCTTCTTTAAGCATTTGAGGATTATCCCCACCAAATTGTATTGATAATGGACGTTCTTCTGGATTGAAACTCAAAAACTGTTCTTTTTTTTTTGTATAAATTAAACTTTGGGCTACTATCATTTCAGTATATAAAAGAGCTTTAGAACTTATTTTTCTCATTATCATCCTAAAGTGTTTGTCTGTACAATCCATCATTGGAGCAACACTTATTTTGTGTAAATTATTTATAGAATTAGTTCGGTAGCTTTTCATTAAATTTTATTCAATGTAAATCAAGATATGAATCAATTTTTTTCTAGAAGAACTTTTATTTTAATTCCTATTATGTCAATTTTGAAGTTTATTCTAAAACCTAAGAAGGTATTAGCTTCATCTCTAACTTCGGAGGAAGATTGGAGTCTATCAAAAGAAGAGTGGAAAAAGAAACTCAGTCCAGAATCTTACTATATTTTGCGTGAAGAGGGTACTGAAAGGGCATTTAGTAGTCCATTGAATAATGAGAAGAGGAAAGGAGTTTTTTACTGTGCAGGTTGTAACCAGGCTCTTTTTACTTCCGATACTAAATTTGATAGTGGTACTGGATGGCCCAGCTTCTGGGATTCGATTCAAGGTTCTGTAGAAACGAAAGTAGATTTTAAATTAATTGTTCCAAGAACAGAATATCATTGCTCAAGATGCGGAGGACATCAAGGTCATGTTTTTAATGATGGCCCTTTGCCAACAGGTAAAAGATATTGTAATAATGGTCTTGCCTTAAATTTTAAAGCTGAATGATCTATTAGTGCGGCCTTCCGCAACTTGTTTTGTGCGTCAATTTCATTCACAATAGTTTTAATAAATTTTAAGAGTAATGATTGAAAAACAATCAGATAATGAAGAAAAGAACGTATCTGAAGAAGATAATATTAACGAAGACTCGTCTTCTATTAAAGTCGAAAATAGCGAGGATAAGGAATTAATTGAGGAAAGTAATCAAAAAATTAATGCAGAAGATTTAAAAAATACAATTAGTAATAATGATGCTAGATTACAACAACTTGAAGAAGAACATGAAACCTTAAAAAGTCAATATGTAAGAATTGCAGCTGATTTCGATAACTTTAGAAAAAGACAATCAAGAGACCAAGATGATTTAAAAATTCAACTTGTTTCTAAAGCATTAACTGCAATATTACCGATTGTTGATAATTTTGAGAGGGCAAGACAACAATTAAAACCTGAAAGTGAAGAAGCTCAAACTTTACATAGGAGTTATCAAGGATTATATAAACAATTAGTGGAGGTCTTGAAACAACAAGGAGTTGCTCCAATGAGGGTGGTTGGACAACAATTTGATCCTAATTTACATGAAGCAGTTTTAAGAGAGCCAAGCGACGAGTTTAATGAGGATATAATTACCGAAGAATTACAGCGAGGATATCATTTAGAAGGTAAGGTTTTAAGACATGCATTAGTGAAAGTTTCAATGGGTCCTGGCAAACAAAATTCACAAGAACCAGAAGAAAAGGATAAAGTTGAAGAAGATATTGATTCAGAGAACACTATCTCTGAAGATAATTAAATCCCTTAAATGAATAGTTGAGCATTAACTAATGGCTGATTTTTATCAAATACTTGGTGTTTCAAGAGATGCTGATGCTGATACCTTAAAAAGCGCTTATAGAAAGTTAGCAAGACAATATCACCCTGATGTTAATAAAGATCCAGGTGCTGAAGATAAATTTAAAGAGATAGGTAAGGCTTATGAGGCTTTAGCTGATCCTGAAACACGAGCTAGATATGATCAGTTTGGCGAGGCAGGATTAGGAGGAGCAGCTGGCATGCCAGATATGGGTGATATGGGTGGTTTTGGAGACTTGTTTGAGACTTTTTTTAATGGTTTCGGGGGACAATCCCCGCAGGGAGGTAGATCACAACGAAGAGGACCACAGCAAGGTGATGATTTAAGATATGACTTAAATATTGATTTTAAAGATGCTATTTTTGGACAACAAAGAGAAATAAAAATACCTCATTTAGAAACTTGCGAAGTATGTAGAGGAACTGGAGCAAAAATAGGTACAGGACCCACAACTTGTACAACATGTGGTGGATCCGGACAGGTTAGAAGAGCAACAAGAACACCTTTTGGTAATTTTACTCAAGTTGCAGAATGTCCAACTTGTAATGGTACTGGTCAAATAATTGCTGATCCATGTGCAAGTTGTGGTGGAAATGGTGTTAAACAAGTAAGAAAAAAGTTACGTATTAATATTCCTGCAGGAGTTGATACAGGAACCAAATTGAGAGTTTCTGGAGAGGGTAATGTAGGTTTAAAAGGTGGTCCAGCTGGTGATCTTTATGTTTTTATAAAAGTTAAAAATGACCCAAATTTAAAAAGAGATGGTATTAATATTTACTCTGAAATTTCAGTAAGTTATCTTCAAGCTATTCTTGGAGATACTATTGAAATCAACACTGTTGATGGAAAAGTAAATTTAAAAATTCCAAGTGGAACTCAGCCAAATAGTAGTTTATCATTAGAGAATAAAGGTGTACCTCGATTGGGTAATCCAGTTGCTAGAGGGAATCATCAGGTTTTAGTCAAGGTCAAACTTCCGACTCGAATAACAGATGACGAGCGTAATCTCCTTGAAAGTTTAGCTTCTAAATATTCTGATCAGAATTCGAGTATTAATAGTGGATTGTTTAGTAAGTTATTTGGGAAGGAACCTTGAAAGGGGATTTAAGGATATTAGATTTAAAATCTATTCCATGCCCTTTAAATGTAGTAAAATGCAAATTAGCATTAGAGAAACTATCGATATATGAAACTTTGATCGTGTATTTAGATAAAGGTGAACCAGAAGAAATGGTAAAAAAATCTTTGAAAGAAATGAATTACTGTTTTAAAATAATTGAAGAAGATTTACAAACAATAAAATTAAAAATTTTGCATGATAGTTGATAAACAACTTAAAGGTCTCGTTATAAAAAAATTTAATGAATTTTATTTGGTAGAAACAAAAAAATGTGAAAATTTGGATTTTAATAAGAAATTCTTATGCAAAATCAGGAAGTCTGTAAATTTTAGAAATCAACTTGTTTTTGTTGGAGATGAGGTGATTATTAACCAAATTGATTTGAAAAGTAAAAAAGCAATAATAGAACGTTTAGAGCAAAGAACTAATCTTTTAGAAAGACCATCTGTTGCTAATATTTCAAATATATATGTAATTTGTTCTGTCGAAGAGCCAGAATTAAATTTATCTCAAGTAAATAAGTTTTTAATATCTGGTGAACAAATGGGGGTTGAGGTTTCACTAGTTCTTACTAAATGCGATTTAATAACAGAACAAAAAAAACTTTTTTTAATTGATAAATTTCAAAAATGGGGATATAAAGCTATTACTTTAGGTTTAGAAAATCCGGATAATTTTAAAAATTTTTTGACTGAGTTAAAGAAAAAAAAATGCTCGATATTTATGGGACCATCTGGTGTAGGTAAAACTACATTATTAAATAGGATAATTCCAGGCCTTGATAATAATACTGCACCAGTATCAAATAAAATAAAACGTGGAAAAAATACTACTAGAAACGTTGAGTTATTTTCTTTATCAAGTAAAAGTTATATTGTTGATACTCCTGGTTTTAACATGCAAACACTTGAAATAGATATTCGCGAATTACCAAATTTATATCCCGAAATTTATAAACAAGTAGTTGAACAAGGAATCAAATGTAAATTTCGTAATTGCCTACATATAAATGACGAGGGTTGTAATTTAAATAAAAATTTTGAAAGGTATTGTTTCTATAAAGAAATGATTGAAACATCTAAGAGTCATTATTATCTAGTCCAGGGAGATTAAGATTTAGGCCACCAGTTAAGTCATTCATTCTCTCTTTCATCGTTGAAGTTGAAGTTTCATGAGCATTCTTAATAGCTTCTAGAATATTTTTTTCTATTTCTTCCTTGCTGGAATTAGAAATTTTTTCATTTACTTCAACTTTTAAAGGTACCTGGTTTCCGCTAATCCATACTTTTATCATTTCATCATCACTTTTACCTTCAATTTCCATGCTTTCAAGTTCATCTTGTAATTTTTGAGCATTTTGTTGAATTTCTTTAGCTTTTTTAAAAGCTTCTGTTAGTTGTCCAAAATTTGGAAGTCCAAAACCTGCCATTTAATAAAAAGTTTCTTTAATTAAGGATAGTCAAAACCTATCATTCTTACTTCGGGTTGAAGAAAAATTCCTTTATTTTGTAGTACTTTTTGTTGAATCACTGTTATTAAATCTAAAATATCTTTTGAATTTGCAGATGAATTGTTTACTATAAAATTTCCATGCGTAGTAGATACTTCTGCATCACCTATTTTAAAACCTTTTAACCCTAATTCTTCAATTAATTTTCCTGCATAATTATTAGTTGGATTTTTAAAAACGCTTCCAAAGCTTGGTAAATCGTATGGTTGCGTTTCGGTTTTCCTTTTGAGGGTTTTCTTTGTAGTTTCTAATAATTGCTCAATATTTCCTTTTGGTTCAAACATTAGTTTTGCACTTATTATTATTAGGTTATTTTGCTGAAAAGGACTGAATCTATATTGAAAATCTATATCTTTTTTCTGTATTTCATAGGTTTCAAGAGTTGTAGTATCAATAACTTTAACTGATAAAACATTATTTGCTACTGAGAAATTTCCTGATCCTGCATTCATACAAATAGCTCCACCTAATGTTCCTGGAATTCCTACAGTCCATTCGCCGCCTTGTAATCCATTTTTTGCAAGTATGTTTGACATTGTTGGCAGCATGACTCCAGCCTCAGCCTCTACAATTCCTGTATTAGATTCAATTTTGATAGATCTCATTGTTTTAGTACATATAGTTAATCCTTTTAAGAAAATATTATTTATTAGTAAATTTGAACCAGCTCCTATTATTTGACATTTTTGATCATTTAAATGTGACCACTTTATTAAATTTATGAATTCATCTGTATTGTTTGGTTTTGAAAAATATTCTGCAAATCCACCAACTTTTATTGTTGTATATTTAGATAGATTTATTTTTTCTTCAACATTAATATTTTTCATTACTTACTTAAGTATTTAAAGTATTTTGTTTACTTAAGATTGGCCATAGGTTATGACAATCTCCAGCTCCCATATTGATAATAAAATCACCTTTTTGTGTTAATTCAAAAAATTTATCTTTAATCTCATAATTATTCTTTAGGTATTTAACATTTTTATTACTTTCATAAATAAGTTCGACAATTCTTTTTGAGTTAATATTATCTATATTCTTTTCGCCAGCTCCAAAAATACTTGTTAAATAAATAACATCTGCTTTTGAAAGTTCTTGGACAAATTCATTAATAAATTGTTTAACTCTCGTAAATCTATGAGGTTGAAAAATAGCAACTAATCTACTTTTTTGTTTATTATTTTTATTGTTATCTTTAATAAATAATCTTGCTAAATCAATTGTTGCTTTAATTTCCTTTGGATGATGAGCGTAGTCATCATAAATAATTCTTTGATTTAGGTTACCTCTATATTCAAATCGTTTTTTTGGTAATTCTAACGATTGAATTTGCTTTTTAATTTCGTTAAAGCTTACTCCAATCATTCTTGATGCTGCTATCGCAGCAGTAATATTCGATAGGTTATGTAATCCAGGAACTGGAATATTTAAAATATCAATGAAATTACCATTTTCATAATATTTGCCAGTAGTATAATTTTTGTTTACATCATTAGGAATTATTGAATAGGCAATATTTTGACTTTTTTTATTAGACCATTGATTATTTGAAGTGAAATTTTTTCTAGTAATTTCACAATCGTAATTTATTAACAATTGTTTAGAGTTAGAAGCAAATTTTTTAAATGAAATTATTAACTCGTCGATATCTGAGAAATGATCGCAATGATCAAAATCGATATTGTTAATTATTCCAATATTTGAACTGTAATTATTAATCGATCCATCAGATTCATCAACTTCCGTCACTAAAAATTTTGTATCTTCTACGTAGGCATTCGATTTATAAATTGGAATTATTCCACCAGTTATCGAGGAGCAATTATTAGTACATAATTCTAATAATGTGGAGAGGAAAGTACTTGTAGATGTCTTTCCATGGCTACCTGCTATTGATAATGATATATAAGATTTCATTATCATTGCAAGAATTTCTGAACGATGTTTTATTAAAAAATTCTTTTTTTTGCAATAGCTTAATTCTTCGTTTTCATTTCTTATAGCAGAACTAATAACAATAATGATTTTTTGATTTTGAAATTTTGAAAGTAAAAAATCAATATTATTTTTTATCTGAGAATCAAAAATTATTGCACCTAATTCTCTTAATTTGTGTATTTCTTGATTCCAAATTAAATCAGAGCCAGAAACTGTGCATCCTTTTTTTATTAATGCCATGGCGATTGCGGACATTCCAATACCTCCGATGCCAATTAAATGATAATGACCTTGATTTATTAATTTGCTTTTCAAATGCCATCTTTGACTTAAATAAAGATAACTTCTAAGTAATTATTTTGGTATTTATTTTTTACAAAAAAGTTGCTTTTATTTCATGAATTAATACAAAACTCGAATTATTTGCTTAATAAATTAAAAAATACTTACTTTATTGCACAAAATTCTGTATGATCAGCAACTTAGGTTAATCATTAGAAAATTTTAGTTATGACTTTGCGTGTTGCTATTAATGGGTTTGGCAGAATTGGTCGGAACTTTATGCGTTGTTGGCTTAGCAGAGGTGCTTATACGAATATTGAGGTAGTTGGTATTAACGTAACTTCTGACCCAAAAACAAATGCTCATCTCCTTAAGTATGACTCTGTCTTGGGACAATTAGAAGGGGTGGACATTCAATATACTGATGATACTTTTGTGATCAACAATAAAACAATTAAATGTTTTTCCGATAGAAATCCAATGAATTTACCCTGGAAAGACTGGGGAGTTGATCTGGTTATAGAATCAACTGGTGTCTTTAATACTGATGTTGGTGCAAGTAAGCATCTTGAAGTTGGAGCTAAAAAAGTAATTTTAACTGCTCCAGGAAAAGGAGCAGGTGTAGGAACATATGTCGTTGGAGTTAATGCTGATTCCTATAATCATAAAGATTTTGATATTTTGAGTAATGCAAGTTGTACTACAAATTGTTTAGCTCCAGTAGTAAAAATTCTTGATCAAACATTTGGAATAAATAAAGGTTTGATGACAACAATTCATAGTTATACTGGTGATCAAAGAATTTTGGATAATAGTCATAGAGATTTGAGAAGAGCAAGGGCCGCTGCCACAAATATTGTGCCTACTTCAACAGGAGCAGCAAAGGCAGTTGCCTTGGTTTATCCTGAAATGAAAGGAAAGCTAACAGGTATTGCAATGAGAGTTCCTACTCCTAACGTCTCAGCTGTTGACTTCGTTTTTGAATCATCCAAATCTGTAACTAGTGATGAAGTTAATAATGCTCTTAAGGAAGCTTCTTTAGGCTCAATGAAAGGAATTATCAAGTATGGAGATTTGCCATTAGTATCAAGTGATTATGCAGGAACTAACGAGTCATCAATTGTAGATAGTGATCTTACAATGTGCATAGGAGACAATCTTGTTAAAGTGCTCGCTTGGTATGATAATGAATGGGGTTACAGTCAAAGAGTTGTAGATTTAGCTGAGATAGTGGCTAAAAAATGGGAATAATCAAAAGTGAGAAAAAGAACTATTTTTATTCAAGAATTTTTTATCATTGCAGTTTGTAAATTCAACAGAGGCCTCCCCTTCGAGAAAATAGCCGATTTCTGAAATAGTATTATCTGTACTTAACAAGTTATTGGCCCATTTTCTAGGAAGAGAAAACACAAGCTCGTAATCTTCACCTCCAAAAAAATAGTATTCGTCCCATTGATTTCCTTTAGGCCAATTTTTATGTCTAGGAATTTTCGTATAATCAATAATAGCTTTGCAATTGCTTTCAATTGATAAATCTAATAATGCTTGAAATAAGCCATCACTACTATCGGTACAACCTATTATCTTATTTCTTTTATGAGGACGTGAATTTAATAGTTTTTTCAGAAAATTAGGTTTAAGTTTTGGTTTGCAAAATTGTTGTATGGATCTATTGATTAATGATTGAGTCAAAGAAATATTATTATTAAAAGCTTTTTTACTTCTTATCATGAATCCTAATTTGCTAAGACCATGAATACCTGTTGTTAGTATTATTTCTTTAGGTCTGCAAGAGTTTCTTCGTAATTTTATTTTTCCTTGTATCCCTATGGCAGTTATAGAGATTACTTTTTCTTTTCCTAAGGAGCAATCCCCTCCAAGTATTAATCCTCCGAAATGTTCCAAAGCTTGATTTATTCCTGTATATAAATCTTTAATCCAAAGCCAATCTGTGTTAGCTGGAACTACCAAACCAATATTAACTCCTAAAACTTTGCTGCAGCCACTAGATAATAGGTCAGATACGTTGCTTGCTACAGCTTTCCATCCTATTTCTAAGGCAGTAATTGTATTGTTATTAAAATGGACATTTTCAACTAATGAATCAGTATTAACCAGTATTTCTTTATTTTTAGTTGTAACAAAAGCGCAATCATCAGAGGATTGATTTTTAGGCATAAATTCTGCAAGCCTTTTTATCAATTCTTTTTCGCCAATATTCTCTAATAATTCTTTATGCATGTGATTTGAGTTTATCTATGCCATTTAAAACATCAATAGAAATGATTGTGTCATCTTTTGTAAGCTCCTCTAATACTTCAAAACCTTCTACAACATAGCCAAATGCTGCATTCCTTCCGTCAATTAAATTTCTACCAGCTGGATTGAGTTCTGCTTCATACAAAAAGAAGAAAAATTGAGATGATCCATCATCAACTTCTGTACTGGAGTGAGACCATCCCAAGGTCCCAAGTGTTGCAAAAGGTAACGTTGGAGTTTCTGTATAAAGACCTAACTCTTCAAAAGTTTGATTATAAAAAGTTTCTCTTTCGTCAGGTATTCTAATTTCTAGAGGGACATGCCTCTCGACATTTTTCTCAGGATCTACGTACCCTATTGCATCTCCAACGGGATCACCAGTTTGAAGAACAAAAAATTCTTCAGCTCTATTGATTGGTAAATTATTATAAAAGTTTTTTGAAGATAAATCTATGAATGCACCAGCAGTCAGAGGTGCATTAAATCCATCAATTATGGCCTTCATATCGCCTTTAGAAGTTTTTATATTAACTTTTGCTCTTCCAAGTAATCTAGGAAGCTCGTCAAATTCGCTTGGAATAATATAAGGAAATTCTTTGGGTAAAAAATATTCTTCTAATCCGCCAATTTTATCAAGTGCTTCTTTTCTGGTTGTGATGAATGAGTATTTATCTTTTAAATTGGCTCCATTTGCAAGATTATCAAAATCATTCTTGAGATCTAATAATGTTTGTTCTGCTACTTTTTGTTTTTCAATTGGTAGTTCTTCAACAATTCGAGTCTTATACTTTTTTAGCAAAGATTGACATTTTGTAACAGTTTTTGAGAGAGCTGGCCATCTTCCGCCTCTTACAAGGTCACTAGTATCTTCCAACTTATGTTGAATTTCTTGTAGCTCAACTTGCTTGATAGGGAGTGCATTTCTGAGTATTGCATTAGGGTCTTTTACAGCGTTTCCAGTAGGTAAATCTGCTAAAACTTGTATCGGTTTTAAGAAGAAAATTTGTACTAAAATTAGTATTAGGAAAAAATAATGTTTGTTCTGATTTGATAAGAAGTTTTGCATAGCACTCTTACAGGTTTATGATCCTTGGGTATGTAATACAGGAATGATTTCCAGTAACGATTTTCGCACAGGTACCACCATTGAGTTAGATGGACAGGTTTGGCGCGTTGTAGAATTTCTACATGTTAAGCCTGGTAAAGGTTCTGCCTTTGTGCGAACAAAATTAAAATCAGTTCGAAACGGCAATGTAGTCGAAAAAACTTTTCGAGCTGGAGAATCAGTACAACAAGCTATCCTCGAAAAGTCTAACCTGCAACATACTTATGTGGAGTCAGGAGATTATGTTTTTATGGATATGACAAGTTTCGAAGAAACAAGACTCTCCTCTGATCAAATTGGCAGGGGTTCAAAGTATTTAAAAGAAGGTATGGAGGTTAATGTAATTTTCTATAAAGATAAAGTTTTAGAAGTTGAACTTCCAATCTCCATAACTTTAAAAGTTATAGAAACAGATCCTGGAGTTAAAGGAGATACTGCGAGTGGGGGTACTAAACCAGCTATCCTAGAAACAGGTGCTCAAGTTATGGTCCCTTTGTTTATTTCTGTAGGAGAAATGATTAAGGTCGATACTCGTAACGATAGTTATCTTGGACGTGAAAACTAATGGCTATGAAATTAGATCATGATGACTTAGATCGCTTGATAGAAAAAATTTCTACAAGTGATATTCAAGAGTTTTCTCTAGAAGGAGAAGATTTCAAACTTGAAATAAAAAGAAATTTGTTTGGCCAGAATTATCCAACTAACAATCCGACTGCAAATAATTCTTTCGAGAAGCAAATAACTGCATCTCAATCATCACCAACTGATAATACTAGTCTAGTAGGCAATGCTGAAGTCACTCAGGTAGCCCCTCCAGGGCGCTCAGACCTTTTAGATATTACTTCTCCTATGGTTGGTACATTTTATAGAGCTGCAGCCCCAGGAGAGGATCCATTTGTTGAAGTGGGAAGTAAAGTTAATATTGGGCAAACGATTTGTATACTTGAAGCTATGAAGTTAATGAACGAAATTGAATCAGAGTTTAATGCTGAAATCGTAGAAATTCTTGTTGAAAATGGAACACCAGTAGAGTTTGGACAAGTATTAATGCGAGTTAAACAGTCTTGAATCTTTTGTCAAATCAAAAGCTGCTTTTATTGCCTCTACCATACTTTGAGATTGTGCTAAACCCTTGCCTGCAATGTCAAATCCAGTTCCATGGTCGGGTGATGTTCTTATAAAGGGTAAGCCAATAGTTGTATTAACTGAGTAATTAAGAGCTATAACCTTGATTGGAATCAATCCCTGATCATGATACATAGCAAGAATTCCATTATGTTTAGGAGCTGTCTTATTTCTCCAAGCTTTTGCAGATGAATTCCAGCAAGTATCAGGCGAGATTGGTCCTGATACTTGTACTTCTTTATTCACCTCCCTCCAGCTCTTAACTGCATGATTGATCCAAATTTTTTCTTCGCTTCCTAATATTCCTTCTTCACCAGCATGAGGGTTTAATCCAGCAACTTTTAGAAGAGGGTTTTTAACATAAGTTTTGCAAAACTTTGTAAGCAAATCTAATTTTCTATGTATAAGATTTGTAGATAATTGTATTGGTACTTGGCATAAAGGTATATGGGTAGTTGCTAATAACGTGTTAAATCTCCAACCAGTTATTGGAGATTTAGCCGTAAATAACATGCCAACATCATTAACTTGACAAGATTCTGCTAATAATTCTGTTTGACCAGAATAATAATGGCCTGATAATGCCCATGACTTTTTACAAATAGGTCCAGTAACTAATGCTGCATTTCGATACTTCTGAACAATTTCAATAGCTTTCTTTAGGTAAAAGAAACTTGAATTCCCATTACTTTTTTTATGTTTATTTTTTTCAAAAGGAATTTTAACGTCACATATCTTGTAGTTGTTAGGATCTGCAATATTTTCAACTCCTAAAGATTTAAGATTTTTATATGTATTTTCTAGATTATTCTTTGATCCAACAATTATAAAATCAACATTAGTTGGAATTTCTTTTGAAAAAAGAGCTTTCAAAATAATTTCTGGTCCGACTCCTGAATCGTCTCCAACACTTATGATAATTTTAAATTTATCTTCAATAATATTGCTTTGAGTATTCATAATAAAATTTTAAATGTTAAAAATTAAAGTTTAGATTTCTTTTTTTAATAAGCTTTGTGAAAATCTATTAATTCCATAACAAAAAATATTTTGTCTAATCATTTAATTGATACTCGCAAGGCAGTTATCTAAGCCTACTCTGAAGTTTTTATAAATAAGTTTATATCCTAATTTTTCACATAGTAATTTATTGGAAACTCTTCTATTTTCTATCCAAAATGATTGGGCTATTGGTGATAAATCATTTTTAGCTTCTTCGAATAATATTTTTTTAGGCATTTTTAATCCAAGTAATTTGTAACCATATTTTATAACTTCAATTTGTGAGCAAGGCTCGTCATCTGCGATATTTATAATTTGATGAAAATCCAATTTATTTTTAGTTTGTATTAAATAAATAATTGCATTTGCAATATCGGCAACATGTATTCTTGAGAAAACTTGATTTTTTTTATCTATCACTTTGACTTTTCCCGTTTTGATAGCTTCTAAAGTTGACCTCCCTGGACCGTAAATTCCAGGTAATCTGAAAATTTGTATTGGCAAATCAGAATTAATCCATTCTTTTTCACAATTTAATCTCCTTTGACTTCTTTCCTGAAGTGGATTGGGTTGATCTTCTTCAGATACCCATTCACCATAAGTGTTACCATAAATTCCCGTAGTAGATAGATATCCAACCCACATGAGAGATAAATTTTTAATTTTATTTTGAAGTTTTTTTAATACTGGGTCGTTACCATTTTTATCTGGAGGTATGCAACTAAGAATATGAGTTACTCCTTCAAAGATTGAATCCTTAGGTATTAAATTTTTGTCGCTATTAAAAATAAAATTGTTGGGGTCATTACTTACAGATCGAGAACTTGTTAATGCTATGCAGCCTAGTTTTCTTATTGATTTTGCAAAGTAGTCTCCGCTAAAACCTCCTCCAAAGATTAGAAATTTATTTTTAACCGTAAGTGGACTTGATATGTCGATCATATAGTATTATAAATAGTACATATGTATTATTAAGAAAAATGCCAACCTTAATTAAGCCTGAAGTAAAACTAAAGATAGCTAGTTTTGATAAATTTACTTATAAACTTGAAGAAAGATCAAAAAATTCCAAATCTAGTTTAGATTTTAAATTCTACCAAACATTATTTGTAATACTTTGCACATCTTGCGCATTTTTAATATTTCCTGAATCTCCACAAAATTCCGAAATATTATGCAAGAAATATCATTCTTCAGAGGCATGTCTTGTCTGGTAATTAAGCGGCATTATATCCATTCTCATCAGCTTCATAATTTTTATTTTTTTTATCCTTAAAACTAGGGTTTGCCCATTGTAATAATCTTAAAGCTAATCTTAAATCACCATCTAACCATGCTCTAATAGCCATTGCTCTTCTAGGATCATAGAATTTTTGTTTTCGATACCAATACAAAGCATTATCATCTGATTTGTCTCCATTACAGGATAAGCATGCCGGGACACAATTTTCGGTTGTACTTAATCCTCCTTGACTTCTAGGCAGTATGTGATCAATCGACTCTGAAGGCTTTCCACAGTAAATGCAACTTTTTCCTGTAAATCTATGAATTGATTTCCGCCATTGCCTGAATCTGAATTTAGGACATAAATCTTCTAAAAAGACAGCATCATTAATGTGCATTCAGATTATTTAATTACATATAATATTGACGGATTAATTTCAAAAGTCAATATTTTTTGTTACTTTGTATATTAAATCTTTGAGATAAAATATATTTTATGTATATACTTATACTTAAAAAGTAATATTTAACTGATAATCTAAATGTAGTTAATTATACTTTTAAACCTAGTAGCTATATCTATCAAAAGTTTCTTCGGAGTAATCCTTACTTTCTTTTTCTTTCATAAGTTCTTCTTGTTTACGCTTTTTTTCTTTTCTATTGTTTTCTAATTGTAGTTTTCTATCAGGATGAAGTTGATCTAAATATTCAACGCAATAAGAAAACTTTTCTCTCTCTCTTACAACTGTTTCAATAATTTGGCCTGCGGCTTGTTTTGGAGAGGTTTTAAAAATTCCTCCTTTTTGTTTTTTTATATAACTGTAAGCTGCTTGCCAACTGCTTTCATGATCATTCCCTCCATCTCGCATAGTACAAAATATTTCTGCACCAAAGGAACCTGCAATTGCTTTAGGGGTAAATAATAAAATTGGAATAGATATTACAACCAAAGGAAAAATTGCCATTGTTTTTCTATACTTTTTCATAAATTTCTATATCATCTATATAAAAAATATCTTTTATTTTGATTATGTCTAGATAAATTTAAGATTTTATTATTCCAAATAGATTTAGCAATTTTACTATTATTGGCAGAATTAAAAGAACAGTAATTAATCTCACTGCATGAAGAGTTGCAACGGCAGGTCCTACTCCATATTCAGAACCCACTAAACTCATACCACTTATTCCTCCTGGCGCTGCACCAAGAATTGTCGTTATTACATCCACACCAAGTAATCTGCTGGTCCATAAACCAATCGCTAATCCTGTAATTATTAAAGTAAATGTTATTAAAATCGCAGGTCTCCATAAAGTTTGTAATTCAACCAATGAGTCTTTGGTTAAACTAGTTCCAATTACGGTTCCAATGCCTATTTCTAAAATAGTTCTTGTTCCATTTGGCCATACTGCAGAATCAACTTTCCCACTAATGCTAAAAATACTTGCACCAATTAAAGCACCGGCTAGCGGAGCTGCAGGTATCCCTGTTTTTAAAGCTAGTGCTCCAAAAACGGTACCTGCAATTAAATAATAAATTAGATTTATATTTGACATTAAATAAAATAAACTGTTTGGACATAATACTTAGAAATAAATTTAAAGGCTCGGGTATATGTTCAAAATATGTTGTTATTTACTTATTCAATAGCTTTCAATGAAATTTCATAGATTTTATTTTCAATAAATTAGGAATTTATTTGCTTGATATTTATTCTTTAAACTCATTTTTAATCTTAAAAATACTTAAATATATGAAAATTAAAAAATTTATATTTAAAATTAGTTAGTTTTTTGCTGCATAATGGGCCTTTGAGTTGGCATAATATAAATTAAAGCATTATTTGTTATGGCTCCACAAATTTCTTATACCGCAAATAAAAACCCAATTAAAAAGAAATTATCTTTTTTTGAATGTGGGCATCAACTTGAAAAGTTAGAATTTGCTCTTGCTGTAGCTCAAACTAATGGTGACGAACAAAAATCGTTAGTCTTAAGAAAAAAAATAGTTGAATTAGGTGGAAATGTTGAGGAGCCTGGTACTTAGATTATCTTGCATATAGATGGCATGATGCGATTTTCAAGGCCTCTCCTGTTATTTCAGTAGAAACCATATTCTGTTCTACTAATGTATTTCCTATTGCAGCTATCACTCCAATTACATCCCTATCATTTATATAACCTAAGTGTCCCACTCTAAATATTTTGCCTTTTAAATGATCTTGTCCTCCAGCTAGTAAAATATCGTATTTATCTTTTATTATTTTTCTAAACTTTTCTGCATCTATACCTTCAATTTTAATTGCAGTGACTGATGGGCTTAAATGATTTTTATCAGCAAATAATTTGAGATTTAGTATTTTTGCAGCTTCACTGATAGCGAGTTTATGTCTTTCATGTCTTTTGAAAATTTTATCTAGTCCTTCATCTTGCATCATTTTTAATGATTCATCGAGAGCAAAAACTAAATTTACTGCTGGAGTATAGGGATTACTATTGCTTAAAAGACTCTTTTTATATGATTTTAAATTTAAATAGAATTTAGGTAAATTAGAATTTTCTGCGGCTTGCCATGCCTTCTCACTCATTGATACAAAGCTTAATCCTGGCGGTATCATGTATCCTTTTTGCGATCCTGAAGCAACAATATCTAGTTCCCAATCATCCACGGGTACATTACAAGCTCCAATACTTGTTACGCAGTCAATTATTGATAATGCTTTTTTATGATTACGAATATAAGAACTTATTGTTTTTAAATCATTAATCACTCCTGTTGAGGTTTCTGAATGTGTAAGGATAACTGCTTTTATTTCTTTCTTTTCATCTTTTTCTAAAATTGTTTTAAATTGTTCTGGATCAAGTGGGCTCCCCCATTCCGCATCAATTTTAACTACTTCGAGTCCGAATTCTTTTGCAACTTTTACCCATCTTTGGCCAAATTTTCCATTCTCACCACAAATAACTTTGTCTCCTTTACTTAATGTACTTATCATTCCTGCTTCCATTGCAGCAGTTCCACTCCCTGTAATTGTTAAAACATCATTTTTTGTTTGATGAAGCCATTGTAGATTTTTAGTAGTTATCTCAACAAGATCTTGAAAATCTCTACTTCTATGCCCTATAGGATGCTTTCCAAGTGCTTGTAAAACTTTTTCTGGAACTGGTGTGGGACCAGGTATCATCAATGATAATTTTTGTTGTATGGCCACTTTTTAATTAATAGGTCATTCTAAGATTAGTAGTCATAAAATATTTTTCAATTACTTGGTTTGAAAAAAGGATTTTCTTTACCTTTATGGGTAACTGGAGCTGCTAAGTCAGCAATAAAAAAATTAATAGGATTGCCTTTTCAAGATTATGAATTAATTAAAATTCCTAAGGATAAAAATCTAATAAAAATCAAGGTACATTCTTCTGGACTAATTAATGGCGAATCTCATGCCTTAGGAATTTCTTTTGTAGATTCTGGATTAGATCTTGACATAACACAAAATTTAGAAATATGGACAATTGTTTCTTTCGAAAAAACTACCAAGCCAAATAGTAAGAAATTGGATCGAATCAATATTATTCCTGGTTATGGTGTTGGGATTGATCAACAGACCTCTAAGATCTGTATTTCTAATTTTGCTAAAGAATTATTTGTTGAAAATTTATTAGATATCATTCCGCAAGGATACAAACTGAATTTAGAGATTATATTCCCAAATGGCAAATTTCTGGCCGAAAGAACTAGTAATAAATCATTTGGGATTGTTGAAGGGTTATCTATTATAGGTACTAGTGCTGAAACTTTTTCAAGTGCTTCACCCGATCAACTAGAAAATGCAAAAGCTCAGCTAAAACAAATTATTGCTAAAGAGTTTTGCGACACAATTATTTTTGTTATTGGTGAAAATGGCTTACATTTAGCAAAAAGTTCCAAAATAAAATTTCCTATTATTAAAGTAGGTAATTGGATAGGACCATTATTAGTTGATGCTGCAATACAAAAGATTAAAAAAGTAATTCTTTTTGGTTATCATGGCAAACTAATTAAATTAGCTGGAGGAATTTTTCATACTCATAATCATTTAGCTGATGCGAGAATTGAAATTCTTGTTTATTTAGCAGTAAAAGAAGAAGTTCCGCTAGAAATAATTAAAAAATTATCGTACTTAAATACAGTTGAAGATGCTTTTTTACTTCTTGAAAGTTTTAATCTTTCGATGGCTGACAAACTATGGAATAAATTAGCAGATAATGTTGAAAAGCGTTCTATAGAATATGTTAAAAGATATATAAAAACAGATATGAAAATTGGAGCAATTATCTTTGATAGAAAGAGAAAAATCCGTTGGGCGGGTAAAAATAGTAAAGACTATATTTCTGCTTTTAAAGATTTTTAATTTTAAGTGAGTTATGTTTTTGTAAATAAATTGAGGTAACTTTTATACATGAGTAAAAAATTACTAAAAAAAGAGAGAAATCCCTCAATATTAATACTAGATTTTGGATCTCAATATTCTGAATTAATTGCAAGGAGAATAAGAGAAGCAGATGTATATTCTTTGGTAGTAAGTAACTTTACTTCTATCAAGGATATTCAGGATATAAATCCAAAAGGGATTATTTTAAGTGGTGGCCCAAATTCTGTTTATGAAGATAATGCACCGAAATGTGATTCAAAGATTTTTGATTTAGGGATTCCAGTCTTGGGGATATGTTATGGAATGCAATTAATGGTTAAAGAATTAGGAGGTGAAGTAACTCCAGCAATTAAAAAAGCTGAATATGGTAGAGCACCAATTAATATTGATTGCGAAAGTGATTTGCTATCTAATGTCCTAGACAAATCGATTATGTGGATGAGTCATGGCGATTCTATAAAAAAATTGCCTGAAGGATTTGTTCAAATTTCTCATACAGAAAATACATTGCATGCTGCAATATCAAACAAAGAAAAGAGATTATTTGGTGTTCAATTTCATCCTGAAGTTATTCATTCAGTATTTGGAATGACGGTAATTAAAAACTTCGTTTATTCAATTTCTAATTGTAAGGCTGATTGGACTACTGAAACTTTTTTAGAGGAAACAATCCCAAGAATTAAGCAACAAGTAGGTGATAAGAAAGTTTTACTTGCTCTTTCTGGGGGAGTAGATTCATCAACCCTCGCTTTTCTTCTCAATAGAGCTATTGGTAAACAGCTTACATGTATGTTTATAGATCAAGGTTTTATGCGAAAAGGTGAACCTGAATTTTTAATGGAATTTTTTGATAAAAAATTCCACATAAAAGTTGAATATATAAATGCTAGGGAAAGGTTCATTAATAAATTAAATGGGATAACTGATCCAGAAGAAAAACGTAAGATTATTGGTAGAGAATTTATTAGAGTTTTCGAAGAGGAGAGTAATAGATTAGGTCCTTTTCAATATTTGGCTCAAGGCACTTTATACCCAGATGTTATTGAGAGTGCTGGAACCAATTTGGACCCAAAGACAGGTGAACGAATCGCAGTAAAAATTAAAAGTCATCATAATGTTGGCGGTTTGCCAAAAGATTTGCAATTTAAATTAGTTGAACCATTAAGAAAACTTTTTAAAGATGAAGTAAGAAAGGTTGGAGGTGTTTTAGGACTCCCAGATGAAATTATTAAAAGACATCCATTTCCAGGTCCTGGCTTAGCGATAAGAATTTTGGGTGAAGTTTCTAATGAAAAACTAAACTGTTTGAGAGATGCAGACTGGATAGTAAGAGATGAAATAAAAAAATCAGGTCTTTACAATGATATTTGGCAAGCATTTGCTGTTCTTCTACCCGTAAAGACTGTCGGGGTAATGGGAGATAAAAGGACTTATGCTTGGCCTATAGTTTTACGATGCGTATCAAGCGAAGATGGTATGACAGCTGATTGGTCGAGAATTCCTTATGAAACCTTAGAGAGAATTTCTAATAGAATTGTTAATGAAGTAGAGCAGGTTAATAGAGTTGTATTCGATATTACTAGTAAGCCTCCAGGAACAATTGAGTGGGAATAGTCAATAGGGTCAAAGTGTAGATATAGACACAAAAAACAGGTTTCCCGTGAGTTTCCCGTAGAAATCTGATAACCTAATTGCAATGGATTTGAGCATGGCGGTTTCCCGTGAGTTTCCCGTGGAGTGAAAATCCCGTCTCTATAGAGAAGTCATAGAAGAGCATCCGTCTCTACACTTTCTCCTTTTATATGATGTTAATTTTTTGATTCATGGGTACAAAAGGCAACAACCAAAAATCTTATGGGTGTTATGAGGAGTTGCCATCGCTCCGTGTTTCTCCTGATGCAGAAATACCATACATCTATAAAAGGTTAGATACTGATTTATCAAAACCTGTTGAAGATAGAAGTTACTACATTAGGATTCCTATTCCACAGCAAGGAGGAGTTAGGAAATCCCTTAAAGTTGCAGATAGAAATACCGCCATACGAAAAGCAGAGGAATTAGTACTCGATATAAAAGTAACCATGAAAGTTGGTGGTACTGTTAAAAGGTTTCCTGTGCAAGAACTTGCTGATAGATTCTGCAAATATAAAAAGTCTTTGGTTCGAGGTAGTTGGGAAAGTAAAGATCAGCGTGGCAAAAGATCTATTACTAAGCAAAGGTACGAATTAATAGAGGGCAAAATTAGAAATTATGTTGTGAAATTCCTTGGCAAGAATACTGATGTAAAAGATGTGCCATTAAGGAAATGGACTCAATGGGAAACTTGGAGAAAACAGAATAATGCAAGAAAAGATACTGGTACTCCTACCGCTATAACCATTCAAAATGAAATGGGAATGATAAGAGAATTATGGAGATGGGGAATAGAAGAAGGGTATATTCCTTTTACTCCGAAGTTACCATTTCAAGGAATCAATCTTATTCCTGATGACAAACTTAGGAGAGATACTTGGGAAGCAAATGAGTGGAAATCTTTTGTAAGAAGAGTCAGAGACTGGTTGAATACAACAGCAAGTGGGGATCAAGATTTCGTATGGGATGCCTTTGTCTCTTATCAGATGCTTTTCTTCCTTGCTAATTCTGGAATGAGAATTGGCGAGTTAGTAAAAGTAAAAAATAAAGACATTCAGTTTCGTAAACCTCAAATAGAACATTCATTTAAAAAGTTAAGTGCTCTTGTTCAAGTACATCCATCCACAAAGACTGGGGCAAGAGAAGTCAACGCTATGGGTGGGGAGTTTGCTAAACGTGTTCAAGATCATTCCAAATTTAAAAGATTAGATGACTTTTTATTTTGTCATTTAGATGGGTCGCAATTTACCACAAAACAGTTCTATGACTGGTTTAAAAGGATGATTGATTTTACTGATGAAAATGCCAGGTGGGGCAAACAGTTTGTTCCTTATTCATTACGGCATTTCTATGCAACTACTCGACTTCAAAATGGAACTTCAACTGTCGCTCTATGCAACAACATGGGTGTAGGGGAACAGTACCTTAAAAAACACTACAGTCATTATCTAACTCGATTGGCAGATGCAGATCTAATGAAAATGAATAATGAGATAGGAGTTGGAGCAAAAGTCATTCCTGATGGAGAGGATTTCTTTATCCCCGAAAACATGTAGTATCACTTGATTCTTTTTGGAATATGGCGATATGTAAACAGAATAATGCAATATTTTGCTAACTCATTATTCTAATTACACGAGAGTCCCAACCAGACCGAGCGTGTTCTCACCACTGTTCTCAACAGCAAGGGAGATGTAAATCTAGCGGGTGTTCTAAGTTAACTTATGGAAGACTTAGATAGTTAGAGGTCAACTTCGTTGATTACCGACTTTTCTTTCTTTGATTGAAGAGATGGATCTACCGCCATTCTCGAATGGCAAGTCTGCCCTGATGGGTGTGGTAAAGCACAACAGATGTAGAGACAGGACTTTTGGATTTGAACTGATTTTCAAATGGCGCTATTGAGAAGTATTCGTACTGTTGCCATCCCTTGAACAGTCAGTAAGAAGTGCGATCCTAATTGCTTTTACGGAAGAAGAAGATCGTTCCCGTAATCCATTAACAAACTACTAACCGAGTTACTCTCGTAACTATTCTGGAAAAGCAAAGTTATATTCAACCTTTTTAGACAAAAAAATACCTCCGAAATTTTTTAATATCGAAGGTTTGAGTTATTTCGTTCGAGTAGAGTTGCCGTTGTAGGTTAGCGTTAGGATCCCTATTTAAAACCGCTTTTTGTAGAGAAGAGTGGCATCTCTACACTTTTCAAAAAGGAAGGTCTGCTCATCTTAGTAATAGTTCTAATGATGATTCCACTTGTCTGATAGATAACCAATCCTTGTCGATTCTCATTATATTATTGGTCTTTTTTCTTAAATGGAAGTACTTGCGTATAGCGTCATACATCTCATTCTCAGATGGTTTCATCACAGATTGAATCTTCATCTCTAACTTATATTCTTTTAAATCATTCATAGTAATTTAACTCCAGATCTATTTTCTTAGCATTTGTTCTAATCGTTCTCTGTCATCAAGATATTCTCCATCGCTTTCATGCGTACTAATGCAATTTTTGATTAAATCTACCAATAAGTCATTATCTAAAATGGCAAGTTTGACCCATTTCTGGTCATCATCATATTGAGCAATGGCATGTGTTTTTCTTACAGAGAGAATGAAGGTATTACATTCTTCATCTTCACAATTACAAGGGTCTATTTTAAAGATTTTCCTGTAATCCCATTGTTCGTAATCTGCAAGGTGGGTCATATTTTTGTTTGTCTAAGTTTGGCATCTAGGTAATCGGTAACTGCCTTCGCTGATGGGTTAGTTTGTCTTTTAACTCTCTTCACTTCCTCTACTAGCAGTGCGTATGAAAGATCTGATATTTGAATATTCTTCATTTTTTAGCAAATTCAAGTACTTTGTCTGGATAAGTGTTTCTGTATAGTTGTCTGAAAAAAGCGGATCTGGTTAATCCTTCTTCTTCTGCTGATTCATCTATAGCGTCAATCAAAAATTCTTCATTGGGTGGGAAACATAGTGATAACTGGGTTGATGCTGGCATTGTTCTTATGGATAAGTTGGATAATTCGTTGATCTGTATATGTATTATTTATATGAAATTAGTGGTTTTTTAATGGGACAGTAAGTTAGGTCACTTGCTTCAAAGTCGATATGCTCCCATCTATCAAACTCGAATGATGATAATGATTTATTGGAATAGTGGATTCTCTTTTTAACATCTTTTTTGTCTTTGATATCAATGGATTGTTTGCCATCGCCAATTCTCCATACATGTTCTTTTAAATGATTGATTAAAGATTCCTCTAATAGGTCATCAACTGAATATTGACCTTGAAGCATAGCGTTGATTGATGATTTTTTGATAGTTATCTTTCTGTTTCGACTAGTCAACCAATGGCATGGGTCAATACCTTCCATCAGGATGTGAGTATGTAAGTCTCCTCCTTGAACTAGTTCTAGATGTGGGTTTTTGCCTTGTCTAAAGAACATTTCTGATCTTTCGCTGAATATCCACATCCTTATTCGGTTATGAGGTTTTCTATTTTTGTAGAAAAAGTCTAGTATCACTCTTTTTAGATGGCGGTTGTCGAAGTATTGGTCAATAATGTCTTTTCTAGGTTTGTAGTATGAGATGTTTATCCAATATTTGAACTTGAAGTTCTCTTGTTCACTCATGGTTTTCAACCATCTTTCGGTGCTCCACCTTTTAGATCTTTTTAAATCTGGACATACGATCCCCATAGGGGCAGTTGTTATTTGAACAGTCATAATCAGTATTCTTAGTAGTATTTGACGAATGCTTCCGTTTCGTATGATTTATATATGCTCCTTATATGCTAAAACCTCTCTAATGTTACGATTCTGACATAAAACCAGTCATAGCGGGCAATCTGCCAGTCTTACATTGCGGTCTAAGATAGCGATTCTTCATACTAATTACTTAAAGAGATACAAAACACAAGTATGTTTTTAATGCCATTTTTAATGTTTTTGTAGAGATACCGTTTTCTCTACAATTTCTGGTTTTTTATAGTAAATATCCGCTATTCATCAGAATTTGATTGTTCCAAATTGCTAGATTCCTCCCTCTAGGGTCGCCAAGTACTTGTTCAATTCTTTTTCGATAGTTATATCGCTGTGCATGATCTTCTGTTACCTCACTCAGCATGTTTAATTTGGCGACATAAGATCTGCCATGCTCTTTCCAGAATGTTTCTTTACTGCCACAGACTTTAATGATGAATCCTGTGAATGTTCTTATTGGCGATTCATGTAATTCCTGTAAATTCTTGATATTAAACTGTTTTTTGATTGACTCATCTGCTCCTTTAAACCACTTCTGGTCTAATTCCTTTTCAAGAATGAGACGCCAAAACACTCCTTTCTCACTACGTTCTTGTTTTCTTAGTGTTTCGACTCCTTTAGCATTGGCATCTTGTATGTTTACTCCATATTTTGTGCATATTTTCCTTAATTCGTCTTTTAGATCTAGCAATAACTCCTCACTTAGAACTTGGTCTTGCTGTCTGACAATTTTAAATAGATTTTCTTGTTTATAACCCCACTTACCTTTCTCTCCATCAAGGGCAAATTTGGCAGGGTACTTTACTCTTGCAACATAGTCCTTTGCTGATCTTATTGATAGAGATGGCGTTATATCCCCTCTCTTTACCCCTGTAACGACTTCTTCTGGTTTTAGGGAGAAAAGGACATGAATAGTACTATAGGACTCTGGCAACCGCTTTATGACGTCTCTACGGTCACTCTTTGTGAGTTTAGATAATCCTTTGCCAATTACTTTTAATTTTGAGAATATCTTTGGCGATATTTTGCTCTTTTCTCTGTAGAGATTGTATGTTGATGTGTCTAGTTCTTCTGAGGCATCGAATATCGAGATACATGCTGTGCATATCTGACTAGTATTGCCTTTGTCATAAGGATTAGATCCAAGGATTCTTAAGTAATCACTTGTGTTCTTGGCGAACATGAAGGGCAATAGCGTAGTTGCTCATACTATACACTTTATTTGGTAAATGTGTAGAGATTTCGTAGAGCAAAGGGCAAGCAAAGTAGTGCCTACTATGACCAGACAGCGTAGAGAAGTCGCAATATGATTAAGAGGTAAACATTACATTCCTTAGTATGACAAACGAACAGGGTCGTAATACTATCGTTGATTTCTCTACGGAGTTATTACCAAGACCCATCTGGAAACCCAGACTTTTTACCTCACAACCTGTTAGAAGAACCCTCTCGTTCGGTTCTCTACCAGCGTTACCAAATAGACAGTCCTCGACTCTTTATTTCGCACGTCGCAAACGTGCAAGGAAATCCTTTACTTGGAGATATTAATCATGAAAGACACCATATTGAAGTTGTGCGATACCTACGAAGCGTTACTAGAACTTGAGTTTCAAATTAATGAGATGAAGAAGTCTCAGAGAAGATATCCACATAAAGAACTTGGTTACGCAATTACAAGTTGCAAACACGAAAGGAGTGATCTTCACGGTCAACTCGATTCACTTAAGTCCAACTTAGATGATCTCTACTTGTTTTAAGTAGAGACATCTTTTTATTCTTTGCCATACCTATGAAGACTAATCAATTCGGTCATTCTCCTGACCCTTGCTATGGAGGTAGGGAGACTAAACATATTAAAACCAGAGATATGACTCCTTTTCAAAAGGAGGTATATCGTCAGGGAAGATTGCTTCAGGACTGGATACTAGGAAAGGTTGGGGAGAACCTCCGATCTTTCTTTGGCGTTACCTCACGCAAGTCTATACCTCAAAAACTGTATAACTTCTTCTTTAAAAAGGAGGAAGTTCATAGAAAGTTCCTTGCCTTCGACGTATTACCAGATACGGGAGAGGAGATGTTAGATCGATATGTAATAGCGGAGGTATTGATGCAGACTCTCGATCAATTATTCACAAAACCATTGCGTACTGAATACAAACTTGATCTTCGCTTTAGGACTGAGTTCAATTCCTGTTCATACTATTATTTTGGTCAAGATTGTTCCCACTTAGAAAGAGATCCTAATAACAAGCATATGTATCTGACTCCTTTGCACATGCGTCATCCTGACTTTTTAAGTTATGGCGGTGGTATGAAACAGGAGGATATTGAACTTATGAGATTGGCGTGGATGATGGAATACGATTACCTCGAATATGTTGTGACTGGTAAGTACCCTAAAGGTCAAGATCGCAAGTCAACACTTGGATATAACGTTGGTATGACCGCAGGGGGCGGTGGTAGTTGTGGTGCATATTTACCCGACTTTGATGAAAAGAAACTCTATGAAAAGTAAACATACAAAAGTTATCGAAGCATTAGAAGGATTAGTGCAAGATCTACACCTGATGGAAAATAGGATGAGGCATTACTCCATCGCTAAAGAGGATTATTTGATATTGGATGATATGAAAAAATCCATTGAAAACAAGAAAAAAGAGATTGACGAATTTATTAGAGAGTATGGCGTCTCTACAAAAACGTATAAGTCAATTCAAGGGATGATGAAGTATCAGATATATGCTCCAGTTGTAAGACCTCGATTGAAGAAAAGAAGGAAAACAATGTGGGATGAATACTTGATGGGAGTAGGTTATCTCGCAGACCGTGAGTGGTATTAGTATTCAACAATATCAATAACTTTCTTATTGGCATCGAGTAATCGGTGTCTCTTTTTTATGCGTTCTGCTCTTGCTGTTGCCATTCTGTATGCAGTTGGTTCATGGTGCGTTGAACTGTAATGAACCCATACCCCTTGGTGGTTTTGCCATTGTATATAAATCATTCTTCGTATGACGCTGTTTCATCCAACATATATTTGGTCATGAAGTTAAGAGTATTCATGCACTTATCTGCATATTTGATGAGATTAGACATTACTAATCCTTCTCCTTTAGCAAGGGCAATCTTCTCTGAGAAATAACTACAGTAATCCATATTTTTATCCCAACTTGGGTCAATGCCATACTTGATTTCTCTTGTCTCTTTTACTTGTTTCCAGAAACTTTCTACATCAATTTTTGTTGTTATATTCTTATCCCATTGTTCAGCATTGGCACTTATTAAAAATGCTCCTGAGAGAGATAGTACAGTTAATAATTTGATTGATTTTTTCATAATTAATACCAAGATTTGAAGTGATCGAGGAAGTTGAAATCTTCAGCATCGCCAACCTCGAATGGATAGGACTCATTTAGATATTCTCCCCATTCTTCTCTTATTGATCTTCTTGCATCTGGACTTATTTCATTCCATCTATGCTTTAGATCTTCCTTTGCATGATGCAATGAAAGATTCAATCTGGCACTCTCTGTGTGAGTTATTTTGTGTGGCGGTCTATCTCTTTCTAATGTCATTGGATACCTACTACAGCGTTTAGTTCTCTTTTTACTATTGTTGAAACTGTTGATCGACTCATACCCATTGCTTTAGCAATCTGTCCATATCCCTGTCCTAAGTCTCTCTTGTGCATTATTTCTTGTATTTGATATTTGTCGTACTTTCTTTTTGCACCAAATTTAACCCCTTTAGATAATGCAACCGACCTGCCTTCCGCTGTACGAGTTTTGATTTGTTCCAATTCTTGAGATGCGGCATATCCCAATATTGAAACTATCAACATTGTTATCTCTTTTGGCATGGCGGTAGTATCCAATCTGCCATCGAGAGTTTTAATGTGCATCCCTCTTTCAAGTAATTTGCTTACTTCATTGACCATGCCAATGAAACTTCGGGATAACCTTGATAATTCACTTAGCACTAGGGTGCTTCCAGACTCCATTTCGTTCAGTAATGCAGTTAGTTCTGGTCTTGAATTGAAATCTGATGTCCCTGTGATTTTATCCCCTCTAATTACCTGGCAATTTGCATCTTTTAATGCACGGATTTGACGTTCTTCATGCTGTTCAGTAGTGCTACAGCGAAAATAACCATACAGAGTCATTTTTTAATCCCCATTTTTCGGAAAATGTAGAGAAAATCTCTTCTCTACGCATGCCTGTATGCTAACTCATTTTCGTACGGCAATCTCGTACGAGCAGACACTAGTATTTTCAGCACATTAGCAAGTGTTCGATAACTTAAAACATGTCGTACATATGCCATATCAACCATGTGAACATAGAGTGAATATGGAAAGTGAATATAAAGTGATATCTCTACTAAAGTATCGCTATAAACCTTTTTCACTGAGAATAGGCGTCATTACTGGGTTTCCCGTGCGTTTCCCGTGAGAAAATATGTGTTATACTACCTTCAAATACATTGCTACGACTGTGTTTTCAGATGCAACTTTTGACGGTACTATTGAGTGGGAATAAACCATAAGGTCAAAGTGTAGTCATATCATCATTCTTGCAGTTTGTTGCGAGTTTGTTTTCTTAAAAAGTTAAGACAAGATGACAATATAACTACGATTTTATTTCGTATGTTTGTTGCGGGTTTAGTTTGTCACTTTGTCATCGTCTTTATGAAGAGATCAATTTGTAATTAGTTTCTTCACACTAAACAATTCCATAATTATGGATTCAAAAGGTAAAAACATTTAGTCATTTTTATTTTAAAAAATAGTATATTATCTTTGAAAAATTTTAAAGTTAATGCCTCTAATTAATCTTATATAAGGTTTATTTTTAAAAACTATCAATATGAAAATGGACCTTGTCTATATGTCTCTGTGTCATAAGGGTTAGTGTTTTGTCTATAAGTATCTCTGTCATAAGGATTAGTGTTTTGTCTATAAGTATCTCTGTCGTAGGGATTATTATTTTGCCTATAAGTATCTCTGTCATAGGGATTATTATTTTGCCTATAAGTATCTCTGTCATAGGGATTATTGTTTTGTCGATAACTATCTCGGTCATATGGATTATATGGATACGCATAAACACTTCCGGGGATTAATCCAAATAAAAAAATACTTGTTATAAAAATTAGTGTCTTTATAGTCATAAGAAATAATTTTAATTATCAACAGTATATGCATATTTTTAAAGATTGTTTTTACACATTTAAAATTCAGTGAACTTATTAAATATTCTGCAGGATCTGCTGCAAAGGCAAAAGGAAATCATCAGGTAGATATCAATGGTAATAGAAATAAAATGGTTTAATGACAAGTTAATATTTAATTGATTTTCTATACACTTAAATCAATAAGTATCGTTCAAAAGTATAAAGAATTATGGGTTTAACTTTGTTGCGGGTTTGTTGCGAAATACCTAACTTAATCCAAGTCAGTCATATCAGTCAAAGTGGAGTGGTCTTTTTGGGTGGTTCTATTGAGTGGGAATAAGAGATAGGGCATAAACCCTGTTATAGTCCCAAAAAGTAGGTTTCACATGGGTTTCACACGAGAATTTCTAAATCTGATGGCAAGGGATTTTAATATGGAGGTTTCACATAGGTTTCACATATAAGTAACAATCTATCTCTATAAAGAAATCGTATGAATTCTGTTTTCGCTAAAGTTGATATATTAATTAGAAGTAGATTTTGATATGAAAAAACGAACTGCTTTTATTGGTGCAATATTATCTTTAATTGCAATTGGGCAACCTTTATTAGTTAAAACAAGTCTCGTTTTATCTGGTTCCTTATTGATGTTGAGTGTTGATAAAAAAGTTAATGCGGAGAGTGCTGACTTTTTTATCAATAAAGGTATAACCAAATTTGAATCAGGAGACTATGACGGGGCATTTAAAGATTTTGCAAAAGCATTAAAAATAAATCCACAAGATGGTAATGCTTATTTTTTAAGAGGTTTAGCGCAAGCGTATTTGGGATTTGATAAAAAGGCAATAGTTGATTTTTCTAGGGCAATAGAAATTATTCCTGATAATTCAGAATACTTTTATGAGCGTGGAGTTTCTAAATTTAATTTAAAACTTTATAAAGAAGCAATAGTTGATTTTTCTAAGTCAATCAAAATAAATCCACAAAATACTAATTCATATTATGCAAGAGGTTTAGTAAAAGGAGATCTAGGATTATATGAAGAATCTATAGTTGATTTTTCTAAGGCAATAAAAATTGACCGAAACTATTCAGATGCTTACTATGATAGATCAATATCTAAAAGAAAGTTAGGCGATATTAAAGGATACGTTAAAGATTACAATATGGCATTGGAGATTGATTCAAAAAATAAAGTCAATATATCCGCGAAAGAAATAATTGACCAAGATTTATTGCAAAAATCTCCTAAAAGGAAAGTCTTGAATTCTATTTTGGGATTTAATAGTCAAACATATCAAAAACCTCTTAAATTTTATATACACGATGAAACTGGAAAAATAAAACCCAAATCTTTACCTTCTTATGTTAATTATTCATTAGAAATTTCCGATGATGAAGAAAAATTTATTGTTGATACATTTTCCAAGATAGATTCATTTATAGATCTTGACTTTAAAAGAGTATATGCACCAAAAGAAGCAAGTATTATTATTTACCATACAAAAACTTTAAAAAAAGATAAGGGCGTTACTGCATCAAAATGGAAGGTTAAACCGTCAAAACTAATAATTGAAATTGCATGGATGAAAAGTGAAGTAATCAACCCAAAATTAAAGAATTATCCCTCTTTATCAGTAGATGATGCGCATGTATTAGTTCATGAGATTGGTCATGCCTTAGGACTAGAACATGCTGGTTGTGGGAAAGAATGTGATAATAATTTAGATCCTGATGACAGTCGATTTAATAATAGGGTTACAGTTATGTCTTATAACAATTTTTTATACCCAAAAGAAAAAAGTTTTTTTACATCAAACGACATTAAAGCATTAAGAAAAATATGGGGGGTTGAGAACAAAAACTAATTTTTCGCAATTAGTTTATTTAATTAAAACTCTTTATTTTTTAATATTTAGATCTGTTTTATCTTCTATTTTAAAAAAAGTATCACTCTAAAAAGGGTTTCACATGGGTTTCACACGAGATAATATTTTAAATTATGCCTTGAGATGTCCTGCTATGACTAACTTTTTTTCTTGCTTTAATTTTAGGACTATAGAGTGGGAATAAACCAATTTTAAGAACCCAGTTATAACTTGAAAATATAGGTTTTACGTGAGAAATAGTCAAAATAATGGTTATGTTATAGCAGTGCTTTTGGGAGATAAAATATAAAGCGGTTTTACGTGGTCTTACGCAGCACCTTTTCTCTGTCTTTTAAGAGAAATAGTATAGAGTCAATTTTCTCTACCAGTTGTGCATATGATGATAAATAGAAATTTTAAGTATTTAATAGATTACGTCTTGAAATTGATCTGTTGCAGATAATATCGATATAGCAGGTTTGAGCATATTTTTGTAGTTTTTCCATCCTCCTATAGATTTTGGATTAATTGGGGATCGGATTTGTACATCACTTGCAGTTAAAACTGTTCTTTGATTTTTATGAGGAGATAAATAATTTTTATTCCATTGCCATCCCAGCCACTTAATTAATGATTTAATTTTTAGTTCTGGATTAGTAACTAATAAATCGTAATCCATTTCATAAATACTTGAACTGAATAGATTCTTATAAGTGTCCATTACTTTTTTGTGATTTAAATAAACTTTGGTGCAATCTACTAGTGAGGAGGAATAGGAATTTCCAGTTGAAAAATTTGCTCTTGTAATAGAGAGAATATTATCTAAAGGGTTTCTTAAACAGTATATAATTTTTGAATTTGAGATTTGATTAGCAATAATTCCAGCGTATAGATAATTATATAACCATTTATTCGTAGTAATAGAAGAATTCATCCCTAATTCCTCTATTTTTTGAAAATATAAATCAGTCAAGGAAAGTTCTTGATCATTTTTTATGCTTTCTTGATATGTTTTTTCAAATATGTTAATTTCTCCAAGATCTTGTACTTTTTCATTAAGACTAATAATTGATTCAACTAAAGTTGTTCCACTTCTTGGCATTCCTACGATAAAAATACTACAAGGGTATTTCTTTTCGTTTTTAAAATTTTTTCCAGTATTGGATTTATTTAATAAAAAGTTTGATCGATTTATTAATGTATCAATATTTGAAGGATAAATCTTTAGTTTTAGTTGATTTGCAATTTGTAAATTTTCAGCACTTTCTTCATATCTTTTTTCTTTATGTAGAACGTTTGATCTTGCGAAATAAATTTCAATTTTATCTTTTTCATTCTTTTGTTCTAAAATTTTTTCTGAAAGTAAATATCTTTGCCAACTAATATCATCGCTATTAAAAGAAAGTTTTGAGAGTGAATAAAATGCTTTAACTAATGATGGATTAATTTCTATTGCTTTTCGAAGTAATATTTTTGCCTCTGCTAATTGTCCTTTGTTTTTTAAGATATCTCCAAGATTAGCGTGCGCAATACTTGATCTGGGGTCTATTTGTATTGCTTTTCTAAGCATTATTTCTGCTTCTTGGAATTTTTTCATTTCTCTCAAAACATTGCCTAGATTTACATATGCAAGAGCAAAATTAGGATTAATTTCAATTGCTTTTCGATGATATAATTCTGCCTCTTTAAAATTTTTAAGATCTTTTAATATAGATCCAAGATTTGAATGTGCACTATCGGAATTAGGATTAATTTCAATTGCTTTTCTAAGCAATTTTTCTGCTTGTATTAAATTGCCTGAATTTTTTAAGATAAGTCCGTAGTTAGAAAAAATTCTGTAGTCATTAACTCCTGCTTCGATACAATATTTGTAATATTTGAGAGCGTCCTTAATATTTCCTTTTGAGTGAGATGAGAATGCTTGATTAATTAGTTTTTCGGTATTTTTATAAATTTTTGTTTTTGAGTTTTGTTTTTTATTTTCATATTCATTTCCGAAACCTTTCATTTTTGAATTTTTAATCAACGAATACATTTTTAATTTTAAGTTGAAATTAAAAACGATTTATCCATAATAAGATCATACTAGTAAAATAAAAACATAAAATATGGAGTTAACTTGTTTTACGTGAAAGTATTGCTGTCAACCAAGTCAATGATACCAATACTTTTCAAGGATTAAAACTGCTTAGTTTTATTGAGCGGGAATAAACTGATTTGTTGAACCCAGTTATAACTTGAAAATATAGGTTTTACGTGAGAAATAGTCAAAATAATGGTTATGTTATAGCAGTGCTTTTGGGAGATAAAATTTGGTGAGGTTTTACGTAGCAACTTTTGCTGTCTCTTAAGGGAAATCGTATACAAACAATTCTCTCTACTGTTGATTATTTACCAATGACATTATTTAAATTATTAATTGACTCTTAATATCTATTAAGCAATAGGCAATACAAATACTCAAAGAAAATAGAATGAAATTGCAGTAATTAATAAAAAAAGGAATGCATCTGGATGGAAATTGATCTCAACAAGTACGTCAATCTTAGAAACTAAAAACTAGTGTTCAAATCTTCATCTATTTTGGGAAAAGAAATAGTAATTAATACTGTAGATATTTGTTCCTTTGTTCCATTAGATTATGTATATCAGAAACTCCTCACACACTAATTTCTGATAAGTAAACATCCTTTTCTCTAAATTAGGGTGTTTTTTTATTGCCATATTTCTAAGAAAAGAGAACTGGCACATGTGACAGTTAAATAACATGCCATTTGTTCCTTCCACGAAAAAGAAATATATGGCATAATAAATGTGTGTGTAGGAGAGGTTTTATTAAAACAGTGGAAACAAGGAAACACTTGAATTTGTAAAACCAGAAAAAGACCTCTATTGCTAGGGGTCTTTTTTTTACTCAATTTTTTCTAACGAATACTCAAATTTAAGCAAAACAAGGGGACATGTCTTTACCCCCTTCGAGTTTTATGTACTCATTATCTAAAAAATAGGTGAGTGCCTTTGACTCCTCTATTCTTTATAATCCTTTCAATTAGAGAAATATATTGCTGACAGGCATAAAGCACTTCTACTCGAGTAATAATACTCTATTAATTTCAGTTCAATTGGAGGACAATATAGGTATAGATCAAGGAGGCCTTATGAAATTATTTAATCAATTTAATATCCTTCCAAATTATCTAACTGCGTTTAACTATGCAGGTTTAAATCTGAATGAAACTCCAAAAGAACTTGAGAAATGTCCTGTAGAGTTTAAAACCTACTGGGAAAAAGAATGTAAAGACAATCCAACTAATCAAAATTGTTTAATCTATTGCGACTGAGTAATTAATTTTTAGTATTTCTAAAAAAATTGATCTAGATAGCGGTTTCAAACGGGTTTGATAGAGGAATTGACACTTCAAAGAAGTCAATGATACTTATGACTTTGAAGTATCAAAATTGGGTGGAACTATTGAGTGGAAGTGATAGAAAAATTGCTTTACTCATGTTTTCAAATTCTAGGAGCATATTAAGATTCGCCAAGGTCGAAAGACTTGTAAACATAGATTTAATTAGAGATTTAAATGAATATTATTATGAATAATATTTTGGTAAAAAACTATTTATAATTTGAGAAATTATTGATTTAAATCAATATTGTGGATACAGTTATTAAATTAAGTAGGTCTACTGTTGAGAAATATCTTAGCTGCCCTAGATGTTGTGTTCTTGATAAGAATTATAAAATTAGACCCCCTTCGTTACCGTTTACTTTAAATATTGCTGTAGACAATTTGTGTAAAAATGAGTTTGATTATTATCGTGATATTCAAGAGCCTCATCCTTTGTTTGTTCAATATGGAATAGAAGCTGTTCCTTTTAAACATAAAGATATGGATATCTGGAGAAGTAACTTTAAAGGGATAAGATTTAAATGTCCAAAGCATAATTATGATTTTGGTGGTGCTGTGGATGATGTCTGGCAAAAAAAGAATGGTGAGCTAATTATTGTTGATGTAAAAGCAACATCAAGAAATAATTTTGATTGGTTTGAAACTTTTAATAAATACGACTATGCAAAAGCATATAAAAGACAATTAGAAATGTATCAGTGGCTATTTAGAAAGAATGGTTTCAAAGTTTCAGATGAAGCTTATCTTCTCTATTTCAATGGAAAAAAGAATGAAAAATTTTTTAATAATCAGCTAAAATTTGATGTACATTTAATTAAGTTAAACTGTTCTCCATCATGGGTAGAAGAAAAAGTTATAGAAACAGTAAAGCTACTAAGATCTAATAAGTTTCCTCAGCCCTCTCTCAAGTGTGAATATTGTAATTATTTAAAAAAACGTTGGCATTTGTCAAAAATTAATTAATTATTCTGTACAAATATTTTTTATTTATATATCTGGAAAAATTTCTAAATGAAGATAATCTTTAAGTAAAGAATAAATTTAAGATCTTGGTAAAATCGAAAAATTCTGAAAATAAATTTAGCAACCATTTACAGCAAGATGTTGTCAAAATTGCAGGTAAAACAATTTTTATTAATCCATTTTTGTATTGGAGAAGGTTTGATGAAAATACTAATAGATGGTTAAGAGAACCTGGACAAATGTCAGAAGAGCAAATTCAACCTAATAGAAATCGATTTTATCCTGAAATTGATTGGGCTGATTTAAGTCAAGATCAAAAGCTCATAAAAGATGCAAGTGTAGAAATGTTTCTGAAAACTTTGGAGCTTATAAGCACATTTCATCCTCAACTTAACTCTGGACAATTATTAGAAGTTGAGAGAAAAATGTCAATTACAAAAAAGCTACCTTTTGAAAAGTGGGTTAAAAAGTCTTTTGCTAAAAAAGCTAGATCTGAAGAAAATGAAAAAAGAAAATTTTATAGAGATAGATTTATCAGAAGTTGGAAGGAATGGTTAAGTCTTGAAAATACTCAGCAAGCTTTAGTACCAATAATTATTATTGTGTTTATCTCAGCATTTATTGGCTGGTCTTTAGGCGTTTCAAAAAATAGTTGTAATCCTTATTTTGAACAAAATTTAGATCAGCCAATTTAAATATTATTATTTAGTTGAATTTATTCAGAACCTAATATTCTTTTGATAGTTTGTAATTTATTATTTAGAATATTAAGTATAAAATTAATTGATTTTACTTATCATTAGAATTCATGGATTATAAAGATGAAGAAAAAGATAAATCAAGTTTGGAAGTTGAAAATGATACTCTTCAAAGTGATTATAAATTTTTAGTTAAAAAATTGAAAACTATTAAAGAGAGTATTAATTTGTTAGAAAAAAAACTTTTTAGATAATAGAAACAAATGTTTGGGAAAATATCACCTTGAAAAAAAACTCTCCCTCATTTAAAGCTTCTTTTCTACTTTCAGATCTTGATAAATCCTTTTCAAGCCTTAATTGTTCGTTATTTAGCCTTAATTTAGTTTTATTTAACAACTCTATTTCAGTTTTTAATATATCAATTTCTGATCTAATACTTCTCAACGTACAGTTTTTTGTATCAGTTGATTTCCCATTAATTTGATTAAATTCTACAAGTTTTTGTTTTTCTAATTTTAAAACATCAATTTGAGATGATATTTCTTCCCTTTGTATATTAATTTGTATTATTTCCTCTTCAATATTCCTTTTACTAGATTCAATAGGTTGGATTAAAGATTTTATATTATCTAACTCGTTATTCAACTGTATACTTTGCTTTGAAAATTGACCTGATTCTCCTGCAGCATCAGAAAGCTTTTTTCTAGATAATTTATGCTTTAATGCTAAATCATCAATCTCCATATTTAATTTTTCTAGATATTTATCATTAAAGTCTTCTAGTTGATTCTTCTCTAACTCGTTATTCTTTTTGGCTATAGCAATATTATCGCGTTGTTCTTGTAATTTAATACCTTCCTCTTTATTAAGAATAGCTATTCGTTCTAATTCTCTTAAATTTGAATTTATACTCCCTATATCTGAATTAACTTTTATTAAGGTATCTTCTCCTTTCTCTTTTAGTTCTGCAATCATTACTTTCATTGCATCTTGCAAAACAACTATTTCTTTACCAAGAGTTTCTTTTTGTTGATTATATAAAATCTTACTCTTATCAAATTCAATAGCTTTTTTCTTAATTAATTCTATATTTTGAACTTGTTTATCGAATAAAAGTACTTTTTCAATTTCTTTAATATTGAAAAGTTTTGCCTTTAATTCTTTATATTTTTTTGCTTTTTCACATTCTTTTTCTAATTTTATTTTACTAGATTGCAATTCGTTTTCTAAAATCTCACATCTTTCTTGTCTTTCAAAGACATCATTAAGTTTTGAATGAGTCTGTTCAATTCTACTATCAAAAAGAGCTACTCCTGCTAATTCATCAATAAGTGTTCTCCTTTCCTTATTACTCATAGATACTATTCTTGTAACATCTCCTTGCATTACAACATTGCTACCTTCTGGATCAACACTTATATCTCTAAGAACTTTCTGTATTTGTTGTAATGTACACTGGCGTCCATCAGAGGTATAAGTCGACGCATAGGATCCACCAGGCATAAGCCTCAATTTTCTAGAAACTACCCATTCTTTTTGATCTTTATTAAGCGTAATTTCATCCTCCTCTAATTCCAAAGATGTAATATCTTCCCTTGGAGACCAATCTTCAATATTGAATTTCACTGAAACAAATGTCTCAGATGATTTACCTTCTTTTACTTTCGAATTATTTATTAAATCTGGTAATCTTTCCGCTCTCATACCTCTACTATTAGCCAAACCTAGACAAAACAAAATGCCATCCAAAATATTACTTTTCCCAGATCCATTTGGACCAGTGACCACTGTAAAACCTTCTTCAAGAGGAATTTTTACACTTCCCCCAAAAGATTTAAAATTTTCAAACTCGACCTGATTGATGTATACCAATCGCAAGTCACAATAACTAAATAAGATTAGCTACTTTTCAAAAAATCTCAAGAGAAATATTAAGATTATTTCTAAAAACAAGTTAATTAATTGCCCTTAATTGACAATAATTCCCGTCGATTATTAATAAACCTTCTAACACGTTGCCGTTTAATATAATTTGAAGTTTTTTAGAGTCTTGATTATAGAAAATATCAGAGTAAGAGCCATGATCAATCCTTTTTACTAAACCTCTATTATTAGAAAGTTCATGTTCAATCCTAGAAAGCCATACCAATCTATGATTTGGTTGTTTTTCTATTCCAACAGAACCCTGGTTAAGTAGGGGAATTTGATGAAATTTCCATGTTAAACAATCTAATTGATCCTCAACAAGAAAATCAAAGTGAATATCAATTAAATTATTGCAAAGAATCTTATGTTCTAGTAAAACCCATCGATTCATTATCTAATGCATCAATAAATTATTTTATTTCAATAGTCATTCATTAAAGATGAACTAACAAGTTAGCTCAAATTAAAAAAGAAAAAGCCTAGTTACCCGCATCAGGAACAAATCTCAAAGCAATGAATAGCAAACTACCAGCTCCTGCAATAGCTGCTGCTACTAATCCAAAATCAGTTGGAATTGTACGGGATGCAAAAATAATTGCTGCAAGTGTGATATCCATGATGAAATAAAAAACTTAATTTAATAAAATCAGTAATAGCTTAACAAAACCTTATTACAGAACAGGAGAGATAAATGAAATGTAAATAAAATTTTATATGTCTATTATTTTATTATTCAAAACAAATTTAAATAAAAGGGTTTCAAATTAAGAAAATACAGACTAATCTTAAAGAAATTAAGGTGGATTAATGGAAGCTTTTCATCATCCCAAAGAAGTTACAGATACTATTGATGATTCTGCGCTGCCACAGGAAGAAGGCATATCAGAAAAATGGTTACGTGAAAAATTTGATAGTTTGATTCCTTTAATACAAGAAAAATGGCCTACTATTGCACAACAAACTCTTGAAACGACGAAAGGAAGTATTGATGATTTAGTTGGAGTAATAGCAAGTCATACAGGATCCTCTGCCGGTGGTATTAAAAATCAATTATTTCAAATAATTGATTCAATTCAAGAAAATAATTGGGATATCGCAGATAAAATAGAACCAATCGAAAGTCAATTAGAAGAGTTACTAGATGAGCTTAATAGTACATTAAGGCCAAAAATAGAAAACCCAATTAGAAAAAAACCAATTTTATCTATTGCTATCGCTGCTGGGATAGGATTATTTATAGGTAGTCTAATTAATAGTAGAAATAAATAAATGGATAAACCCAAAAACAAAAACTTTGCTAACACAGCTTCAAGAATCTCTTCAATTGCAAGTTCTGTAATGGATTTGCACGTAAGAATAGCACTTCAAGAAGTTGATAGGGAAAAGAGAAGATTAATAAGCGGAGCAATATTTATTACTATAGGTGGAATATTATTATTATTAGTTTTAGTTTGTATTCATATAATTTTTTATCTGAATCTTAGTAAGTTAAATAATTGGGCCACAGAATACAATTTGCTTTTAATAATATTTGTTGATTTATTTCTTGCAGGTTTAAGCTTAAAGCTTGGAGGCAAACTAACTAAAGGACCTTATCTACCTCAAACATTTGAGGGTTTGGGTAAAACAACAAAAGCAGTATTAGGTAAAAAATAAATCATCGTATTAAGTATTTTATCCATCTACAATCAATACCTCCATTACTCACGGGTATTTTCAAAGAAGATTTCATTTTTAAATGTCTTGTAAGTTTTGGATTTCCACTTAGTAACCAGAATTCCCAACCAGAAAAGTTTTTCTTCAAAAAATCACCCATATCCTGATATAAAGTAATTAATTCGTTTTCATCACCTAGTTTTTTCCCATAGGGTGGATTACATAAAACCAATCCTTCGGAAGACTTAAATTGAATTTTTTTAAAATTATCATTTTGTAATTCAATATAATTATTAAGCCCTGCTAGTTTTATGTTGACTTTTGCTTGATTAAAAACATCTTTATTAATCTCACAACCAATAACTTTTGATAACTTCTCAAAGGTAATAACTTTTTTCTGAGCCTTATTTTTCTCATCTAGATAAATATTTTTATTAAAATCTAGCCAATTCTCAAAAAGATAAAATTGCTGAAATTTAAGTGGAACTTTACAAATTTGATTAATAGCCTCTATTAAAAAAGTTCCTGAACCACACATAAGGTCAACCAAAGGTTTAGTTCCGTTCCATTCAGTCATTTTTAAGAGTCCACAAGCTAAATTTTCTTTAAGTGGCGCATTTCCAATAGCAGGTCTATAACCTCTTTTATGAAGACTTTCAAAACTACTCTGCAAGCTGAGAATCCCATGATCATTATTTAAATGTAAATGAATAATCAAATCAGGATTATCTAAAGAAATACTTGATCTTTTATTCCAAACAGATTGTTGAAGATCTGTAATTGAATTTTTAACCTCAAGAGCAGTGAAGTGAGAATGATTTAAAGATGAAGTTCTCCCTGTAACTTGAACATTGAATGTTTTTTCAGAGGGTAACCATTTCAACCAATCAAATGAATCTCTTACTCCTTCGTATAATGAAAGCCTTTCATAGCATGCAAAACGTGCAACTTCTCTATAAAAACGAAAAGCAACTCTTGAAAAAAAATGAATTCTATAGAAAGTGGCATAATCACATTCAAAAGAAACAGATCTTTTATACGTATTAACATTAAATCCACCCAAATCAATAATTTCACTTGCTAAATATTTCTCTAAACCTTCAGGAGAGGATGCAATTACATTCATATATATATTTAAAAAATTAATGAAAAACTATTCAATACTCATTTTGCCTGCCAGAATATAAATGTCCAATTGGACTAGGTGATCTCAACCGATGTTTCGGACAGCGGTTCGATTCCGCTCAACTCCATTTCCTTGTGGGGTTGTAATGGTTTCGACGGGGCGTAAGGAAGATGACTGAAGCCTGCTCGGTTAGAGCAAAAACACAAACGCTAACAAAATCGTTAGTTTCTCCCGTCAAACAGCACCAGTTGCTGCTTGATCTCAAAGGAGATGGGGTGACATCAGCCTTATCAACCAAATGATCCAAGGAGCCTGGAAGGGCTCCACCATTT
>JAOOLH010000010.1 GCA_028408675.1 Prochlorococcus sp. AH-716-K03
ACCCAAACTTACCACCACTGGATAACAAAAAGAGATCAACAACAAGCTGTTAATAATGCACTTTCAAAATATCAAAACCGTTAAATTTTTTAATAATTATAATTCTAAATAAAATCAACTCTATGCCTGATAAAGAAAAAAACTCTTCAAGAAAAATAAATAATCTCGATCATCAGGCTAAAGAACTTGGAATAGGAGGAAAGCTATCTCCTGAAACTGATGAGAGTCTTTACAAAAAAAGAATGCAAAAAAGAAAAGATATTCAATCAAAAAGATTACAAGAAAGAAAGTTAAAAAAAGGTTTATTAATTGTTTTTACTGGTAATGGGAAAGGGAAAACAACTGCATCCTTAGGAATGGCTTTAAGAACTATTGGTCACGGTCACAAAGTTGCAATTATTCAATTTATTAAAGGCGGTTGGAAAACTGGTGAAGAAAAAGCTCTTAAAAATTTGTCATCCAATATTTCTTGGCATACATTAGGAGAGGGATTTACTTGGGAAACACAAAATAGAGTGAGAGATGAAGAATTAGTTAAAGAAGCTTGGCAAGTCGCTAAAACATACATCTTAAATGAATCTTATAAACTTATAATCCTTGATGAAATTAATATCGCAACAAAACTAGGATATCTTTCTTCTGAAGAAATTATTACTTTTATACAAAGTCTCAAAGTTAGAAAAAATCATATCGTTTTAACTGGTAGAGGAGCTTCCGAATCAATCATTAATGAAGCTGATTTAGTAACAGAGATGAAATTAATTAAACACCCTTTTAAAGAACAAGGCATTAAAGCTCAAGCTTGTATTGAATTTTAGAATAGTTAAAATTTTATATTTACCTAGTATTTGATAGAGAAATGTTTAAAGACGCAAGTAATCTCGTACTAAAAAAGAAATTCTGTATATTTACTTGCTAATGTCTTAAAAGTATTATTAATGAATGACTTACAAAAGAGTACTTTTAAAGCTAAGCGGTGAAGCACTTATGGGTGATAAGCCATATGGAATAGACCCCGCTATAGTCCAGTCAATAGCTGAAGACGTAGAGAAAGTAATAGAAAATAAAGTTCAACTTGCAATTGTTGTAGGGGGAGGCAACATATTTAGGGGACTTAAAGGCTCTGCTGATGGAATGGACAGAGCTACTGCAGATTATGTTGGGATGTTAGCAACAGTAATGAATGCTATTTCCCTTCAAGATGGATTAGAAAGAGTAGGAGTAGAAACTAGAGTACAAACTGCAATAGAAATGCAAGAAATAGCTGAACCGTATATTAGAAGAAGAGCTATGAGGCATTTGGAAAAAGGGAGAGTTGTTGTATTTGGAGGGGGTTGTGGGAATCCATTCTTTACTACTGACACTACTGCTGCATTAAGAGCAGCCGAGATAAATGCTGAAGTTGTAATGAAGGCTACAAAAGTTGACGGAGTTTATGATCGTGATCCAAATAAATTTAAAGAAGCAAAAAAGTACTCCTCACTCAGTTATCAGCAAGTGCTTAGTGATGAAATTGCTGTAATGGACAGTACTGCCATTGCCCTATGCAAAGATAATAATATTCCCATTATGGTTTTTGATATTTTCAAAAAAGGGAATATCTCCAGAGCTGTTGCAGGAGATCCTATAGGCTCTTTAATAAGTTAATTACTTCTAATTATGAAAGAACAAGAAATTCAAACAAGTATGAACAAAAGTGTTGAGGCCACTCAAAGAAACTTCAATACTATTAGGACTGGAAGGGCTAATGCATCTTTATTGGACAGAATTAGTGTTGAGTATTATGGAGCAGAAACTCCAATTAAATCACTTGCCACAATAGCAACTATTGATTCACAAACAATTTCAATACAGCCATTTGATATTTCTTCCTTACAAACAATTGAAAAAGCAATTTCAGTAAGTGATTTAGGTATCACCCCCAATAATGATGGGAAAGTGATAAGAATAAATGTCCCACCATTAACTGAGGAAAGAAGAAAAGAGTTTTGCAAGATAGCTTCTAAATATGCAGAGGAAGGTAAAGTAGCTCTAAGAAATATTAGAAGAGATGCTGTTGATAAAGAAAAAAAAGATGAAAAGGAAGGTTTAATATCAAAAGATGTATCAAGAGATAATCAATTAGAAATACAAAAATTTACTGATAGGTATATTTCATTAATAGAAACTAAATTATCTGAAAAGGAGAAAGAAATTCTAAAAGTTTGAAAGAATACGACATCATAATTGTTGGCGGAGGTCTATCAGGATCTTCTACAGCTCTTAACTTATCAAAAAAAGGTTATTCAGTTTTAATTATTGAGAAGGAAGCATTAGGGAATATTAAGCCATGCGCAGGAGGGATGGCATCCTCAATGAAAAAATACCTCCCATTAGATATAGATCAATCAATAGAATCTAAAATTAGAAATGTTGAATTCAGATGGAAGTCATTTGATAATGTTGTTGCCGACCTTACTGGAGAATCACCTTTTTGGATAATAAGAAGAGAAAAATTAGATAAATTATTAATTGATGAAGCTATTAAATATGGGAGTGAGATTCTAAGACCAGCTCAGGTCGAAAAAATAACACAACAGAATAAGACTTGGATAATAAAATGCAGTAATAAAGTCATATATAAATCTAAATTTCTTATCATTGCTGACGGTTCACAATCTAAATGGGCTGGATATTTCAACTTAGGTCCAAGAAAGCCAAAATTTGCCAATACTATCGCCCTAAGGTTAAAAGGATTAGGTAATATTCCCAAAGATTCAGTTAGATTCGAGTTTGGATTTGTTAAATATGGATTTGCTTGGGCATTCCCATTAAAAGACAGTGTCAATATTGGCTTAGGAACTTTTTTACACAATAAGCCCCTAGAAGATAAACATCTCAATAATAAAGTAATTAAAAGTTTCGGATTTGAAGATTTAAATTTTAAAGCTGTTCATAAAAAGCTAAGAATTTGGAATGGTTTAAACAAGCTCAATGGTGATAGGGTAATTGCGGTGGGGGATGCAGCCTCACTTTGCGATCCGTTTTTGGCAGAAGGTATCAGACCTTCTCTAATTAGCAGTTATTTTGCCGCAGAAAGTATTGACCAATGTTTTAAAAGTAACAATAGTGACTTAAATGATTATTCAACTATTATCAATAATGAATGGGGAAAATCCATGGCATGGGGGAAAAGGATTGCTCAAATCTTTTATAGATTTCCTAGAACAGGCTATCAACTAGGTGTAAAACGAAAGACAGCCCCTAAACGAATTGCTCAAATATTATCTGGTCAAATGAATTATGAAGACATCGCGATGAGAGTGATAAATAGACTTTTAACCAAAAGCAAAGATTAATTTTATGTTTTATGAAGATAAAGTCTAAGTTGCTGAAATTAATTTTTGATTGTTAATTTCTGAGAGTCTTTTTAATAACAAATCTTCTAATTCTTCTATTGCTTTGCTGAAGCCTGTGATTCCTTCACTAAGCTTCTCACTTGCCATTTGATCCTCTAACATACTTAACCTGAAGTCTTTTTCATCAAATTTATAGTCAATAGACGTCTTAAATTGAATATTTTCATCTAATTTTTTAATTAATTCCCCTTCTTCTCTATTTAGTTCATCTAGAAATTTTGGCGCAATGGTTAAAAGGTCACATCCTGCTAATTCTTTTATTTCATCTACATTTCTAAAACTGGCACCCATTACTTCAGTTTTAAATCCTTTTTCTTTAAAGTAATTAAAGATTTTAGTTACTGAAATTACTCCAGGATCTTCATTTCCTGCGAAACTGTTTTTACCAGTTTTGACTTTATGCCAATCCAATATTCGCCCTACGAAAGGAGAGATTAAGGTTATTTTTGCATTTGCACAGGCTACTGCTTGGCAGAAGTTAAAAAGTAAAGTTAAATTGCATTTTATACCTTCTTTTTCCAAAATCTCAGCTGCCTTAATTCCTTCCCAAGTTGAAGCTATCTTAATCAAAATTCTTTCTTTATCTATTCCAAAACTTTTATAGTGATTGATTAACTTTCTAGCTTTTCTAACTGTTGCTTCAGTGTCAAAACTTAATCTTGCATCAACTTCTGTAGATACTCTTCCTGAAATAAGATTAAGAATCTCCTTACCAAAAAAAACTGAGACCTGATCAATAGTCTCTTTAATTAATTCACTTTCTGAAAAACCATCAGGCAGGGCTTTTCTTGAACTTTCCAAAGCTTGATCTATTAATTTTATATAGTCAGGATTCTTAGCCGCAGCCAATATTAATGATGGATTAGTAGTGGCATCTCTAGGTTGAAACTTTTTAATCGCATCTAAATCTCCAGTATCAGCAACAACAACAGTAATAGAAGATAATTGTTCTAAAATTGATTTCATGTCTAGATAATTATATATTCTTCTACGTTAGCCTCAATTCCAAATGAAATCATTAAATAATGAACTAATTAACTAAAAAACCATAATAATTTCAGGGTTTTTTAACAATTTTTCTGCTTTCTTCAATTTGAGGCGGTATTTTTTCAATAACAATTAGACTTTCGATAATTTCTTTTGCAATTGGCACAGCGACCGTTGAACCATAAGCGTATGCTTTTGACGGTTCGTCAATAACAACAAGGACAACATACTTTGGATTATTTACAGGAAAAGAAGCTACAAAACTACAAACTTTTTGATTAGTATAAATTCCATTAACTGCCTTTTGAGAAGTTCCAGTTTTCCCCCCAATTCTGTATCCCTCAATTTTCGCTTCCTTTCCACTGCCGTTTTCAACAACACTCTCCATCCATTGAAGAATGGTTCTAGATACCTCTTCAGAAAAGATTTCTTTTGGAGAATAGTTTTTAAGGTGATTTTTAAAGTCTAAAGTCACATGAGGAATTACTTCACTCCCCCCATTAGCTAGAACAGCGTGGAGTTGAGCTAATTTTAAAGGAGAAATAGAAAATCCCTTTCCAAAAGAAGCTACTGCTGGCTCAATTGACTGACTAACAAATATATCTTTTGACTTTAATTGACCAGCTGTAGATTCAAATAAATCCGTCTCTAAACTTTTATTAATCCCTAATCTATTTAGCCAATCCCAATAAGTTTTAGGCGGCAAATTTTGCATTATTTTTACCATCCCGACATTACTTGAAACTTGTAAAACTTTTGGATAATCAATATAGCCATTTCCTTTTTTATCCCAATTTGAAAGGGTCCATCCTCCAACCTTAACCTTCCCACTATCTTCAACTAAACCATTTTTATGGATTGCTTTTTCTTCTAATGCTAAGGCTAGATTTATTGGTTTAAAAGTCGAACCAGGCTCGAATAAATCTTGAGAATACCACCCTCTAAAGACTTCAGAATCATAATCCCAATATTTATTTGGATCGTAAGATGGGATTGATGCTAGAGATAAGATCTCTCCATTATTTACATTCATTACTATCGCAAAGCCTTTCTTTGCATTCCACTTCATTACTTGTTTACTTAAAGCTTTAAAAGTAGCTTTCTGTAATCTTGAATCTATTGTCAAACCTAAACTCTTGTAGTCATTAATAAAATCTCTTGGGCCCGAATTATCTGGGAGAGGGGTTCCATCTCCTCCTTTCTTTATCAGGTTACTTTTGTTATGTACTTTGATTTGATTTTCCAAATGCAGTTCCAATCCAGCTGAACCTTTATTCTCATAATTAACAAAACCAATAAGATTTGAATACAAATTACGTTGAGGATAAAATCTTTGAGAATATTTAACGAGATCCAGACCGCTAATATGGAGGTTTTTGATCTTTTTTGCTTGATTCTCTGTTATTTCATCAAGCAATTCAATTCCTAACATTTTATTTTCAAACTTTGATAGAAGAAATTCATCTTTTACATTTAAAATTGGCGTCAATTTATTAACCACTTCACCAACAGTTCTTAATCTACTAGTTGAATCTCCAGGGAAGTTAAAGTATTTGGGATGAGCCCATAATTTGAAGAGAGGTTTATCATAAGCAATCAATCTATTATTTCTATCTACAATTGATCTTCTCTTATTTAAAGAGCTGATCTTGGTGAGTTGTATTAATCTAGCTTTTCTTTGTAAGTCAGAGGCACTAAAAACTTGTAAATTTACTAGCCTTCCAAATAATCCAAAAATTAATAATAAACAAAATATATAAGTGACCTTAAACCTTCGAGCTGTCAGAGGTATCAGATGAACAATTTTCTTATTTTTTTTCATTAATATCCTTTTTGATATTTACTATCTTTTAAACCATCTTTAATGTATTTTATTTTTCTATTTAAATTTTTTTTCTTATTCTCAGTGATTTGCTTGTTAAGGTAAATTAAATCTTTCGGAGTTGTTTTTTTAAAAGTTTTAAGAGACTCAATTTCGTTAATATAAAATTCTTCAGTCTTAGAAATATAATCAATTAGATTATTATTGCTTGCTCTTGTTTTGGCTAGATTATTATATGTGCTTGTCCATTTTCTTTGACTATTAAAAGAAAGAAAAGATAAGATAAAAATCAAAATTAATAAAGATATATTTACGCTATCAAATATTCTGTGAATAAATTTTAAATTAAATAATTTTATTTTTTTTGAAGTTATTTTATTAGTATCGTAAAGGTTATTTTTTAAAGAATTTTCATCCTTATTTATATTCATTTCTTAGTATTATTAGAAATTGAAAAAGTGTTATAAATTAAATAAACATTTTTTAAATTAATTCGCAAGTAATATAGCTAAATCTTTATGTTCGCAACAGAAACAAATTCAAAAAGGTCATTCCATTCCATAAAGAATGCATAATTACAGAAGATGATAATCTTCCTGATATAAGTCTTGTAGTTCCCAATCCTATGCCTAAGGTAAACAATGGGATCATTTCGCTGATACTCAAATGAGCCAAGGCAAAAATAAAAGCAGAGGTTGTAATACCCAAAACTATTCCGAATTCTCTTGATAGAATAGGTAGCAAAACGCCTCTGAAAATAACCTCCTCAAATATTGGAGCTAAAAATGTAGTTGTTAAAAATAAGAGTATAAATGAAACATAATTATTACTATTTAAAACTATCTCAAGTAAAGGATTACTTCCATTTTGATTATCAACTAAAAGATTCATAATTAATGACACAATTAAAACAAAAGGTATTATCATTAAAAATCCCTTAAATCCCAGAAAAAAAGAGTCTTTTATTGGTAAAAAATTGAATTCAAAATAATCTTTCTTAAAAACAAATTTGTTTTCAAAAGACTTTATTTGAGAATAAATAATAAATAGAGGGGGAATTGCCATAAAAACATAGCCAAAAAATATTTTCAATGATTGTGTTAATTCGATTGATAAATTAGAGGCCACTAGTTGAACTAAAGTGATTGAAAATAAGGGAGAAATAACTTCTCCTAAAACAACAAATCCTCCTGATATCAAAAGGACCATATCTAACAAATCTAAATCTAAGGGTTTAAATTCTTTCCATTCAATTTTTTTTGAAGCCATAACCCTCCAAAATGTTTTTAGAACTAGTAAAGAGCCAAAGACTATTGTTAAAAGAGGAATTAATCTAATAGCTATTATTTTTAAAAACATTCTTTTTGAAAGTGAACTTGTTATTAATTGACTCTCATCAAAAGAATATCTTTTACTCAACAAGTGGTAAAGAAATCTATCCTCTTTAAATAAATCAAGTAAATTATCATTAGGCCTATATGAATTATCTAGATTACTTTTACTTAAATTTTCTACTACTAATTTATAATTTTCATTATCAAAGCTTTTGAGGTAATCTTTTTTAATGTTTATATTATTGTTTTTGGGAGAAATTATCCATATCAATTTATTCCTTTCTGTTAATTTATCAAAAGAAATCTCAGAAAGGGAATTCTCAATGTCTTCAATTGGATCATTAAAAATTAGAAGGTTTCTTAAATTTTTTGGTATAGCTGGCAATGCTAATTCCGCAATTTCTTTTTCTTTTTGACTAATATCAAAGCTAACCGATGGTCGATTAAGACTATCTCGGAGCCCTTGTTGCCACACAAAAAAAGTTATGATTAAAGAAATAAAAGCTATAAATAGTTTTGTCTTAGAAATATCTTTATTCATATATTTAATAAAATATAAAACTTAATTTAGTTTTCATTGAAATTTCCAATAATCATATACCTATTTTTATCACGCCATGAGATGATAAAAATACTATAGTTTAAAATTTATATAATGAGCATTAGATTAATTTTAGTGAGGCACGGGCTTAGCAGTTTTAATCAAAAAGGCTTAGTTCAAGGGAGGACAGATGACTCATACTTATCCGAAAAGGGGTACAGACAGGCACTTAAATCCGGGGAGGCATTATCAGGGATTAATTTTGACAAGATATATTCATCTCCACTTGTAAGAGCAGCAGAGACAGCAAAGACAATTCAGAAAAACTTAAAAGGAGAAAATAGTATTATTTACGATAAAAATTTATTGGAGGTTGATCTTGGTTCATGGTCTGGTTTAACTATTAATGAAATAAAAAATAAGTATCCAGAGGACTATCTTCTTTGGAAAAATGATCCTGAAAATTTATATTTAGAGAATATTCATAATTCAAAGTATCAACCAATTAAAGAACTATATGAGCAAGCAAATAAATTTATTAAGAGTATTTTAAAAATCTATTTAGAAAAAAAAGAGGCTAACATTTTAATAATTGGGCACAATGCAATTCTAAGATGTTTAATTCTCTCATTAATAGGAAGACCTAGAAAAGGATTTAGAAAATTAAAGTTGGATAATGCCTCTTTTTCAATTCTTAATATTTTAAAGGAAAAAAAATCATACAAAACACAAATAGAATGTTTAAATCAAACGTCTCATCTTAACAAAAATATCCCTGATCAAATTGGAGACTCCAGAATATTTCTCGTAAGGCATGGTGAAACTAACTGGAATAAAGAGGGTCGATTCCAAGGTCAAATTAATATTCCCTTAAACAATAATGGCAAAGATCAGGCTAAAAAAGCATCCAAATATTTAGAAGAAATCAACTTCAATAAAGCGTTTTCAAGTTCAATGGAAAGACCATATGAGACGGCACAAATAATTCTTCAAAATAAGTCAGATTTAAAAATAACAAAGATTGAAAAATTAATCGAGATAAGCCATGGATTATGGGAAGGGAAATTAGAAAATGAAATTAAGAAACAATGGCCAGAATTACTTGAGAATTGGCATGAAAGACCTGAAGAAGTCATGATGCCCGAGGGAGAATCTATTAAAGAAGTATCTGAAAGATCTGTTCTTGCTTGGGACAAAATATGTTTAGCTCAAAATAATAAAGATTTGACCTTAGTCGTAGCTCATGATGCAGTTAATAAAACCCTTATTTGTAATATCTTAGGAATTGATTTTTCTAACATATGGATGATAAAACAAGGTAATGGAGGTATAACTATTATTGATATATTTAATGATCCACAAAAAGATAATGTAATTAGTGCTCTAAATATTACAACTCATCTTGGAGGGATATTTGACTCTACGGCATCTGGAGCTCTTTAAAAAATGGGAAAAACCTTTTTTTTCGAAAATATTAACATTTTGATGGGCTCTAAAAATGAAGTTATAAAAGATAACTTATTAATTATTGAAGGTAAAATAAAAGCATTTGGTAATGAGGCTAAAAAAGAGGCGTTGAAGAAAAATATAGCTATTTCTAAATCTGGGAATAAAGTTCTTGCCCCTATGCTAGTTGATACTCACTCTTTTTTAAAAGATCCCTTAACTGGATTTGATGATAATTTAGAAAATCTAAAGCTTAGAGCGAAGAAAGCAGGATTTGGTGCAATTGCCCTTCTTCCTGATAGTAACAATTGGAGAGATAAGCCTGAAAAAATACCTTTTCAAAAAAATAACGATTTTGATTTAAATATTTATTTTTGGGGAAGTTTTAGCTTGGAAGATGAAGGAATTTATCTTTCTCCTCATGATGAACTCTTAAAATCAGGTTCAATAGGTCTTGCTACTAAAAACTTTATTGATTCCACAATCATTTTCAAAGGCCTTTCTTTAGATGCAATCAAGTCAAAACCAATAATATTTTCTTTGAGAAAAAAGAGGTCTGAGGAAAAAGGAATTGTGAATAAAGATCTTAAATCATTACAATCAGGGTTTTATATTATTGAAAATAATAATGAACTTTTTGAGGTTAAAAATATTTTAGAGATATCAAATCTTTTCCCAGAAAAAAATATATTAATTAAAAATATCGCAGATTCAAATTCTCTTAAGGAAATACAAAAGCAAACTATCCCAATTTCAACAACAATAAGTTGGTGGAGCTTAATAGCAGATACAAATAATCTAGAGTTAGATGATCTTGGGTGGAAAGTAGATCCCCCTTTAGGCTCTAAAGAAAATAGAGAATTTCTAATAAAAGGGTTAGAAAATGATTTAATTCAAGCTATTGCAATTAACTCAATGGCATTAAACGAAGAAGATTCATTTGTTCCAATTAATGATAGATCCGCTGGAATTAGCTCTTTTGAGTTAGTTCTACCATTATTGTGGGAAGAATTTGTAAATAAAAGAGCTTGGCCAATTTCAAAACTTTGGAAATATTTAAGTTTTAATCCTTCCAATTTATTAGGAATAATGGAAGAGAAATTATCTCTTGGCAGTAAAAGATGGCTTATATTTGACCCCGATGCAAAATGGCTTAATAATCAAATTAATTTAGGGTACGATTCTCCTTCAAATTTTCCTATGAAAAACAGATTAATCAAAGGTAAAGTTATTGAAGTGGGGCTTGATTTTTAAAAAGGCCAAAATTCTTTAAAGGCCAAAATCTAAAATAGGCTTTTCCAATTATTTCTTTTTTATGAAGAAATTTACCTCCTGGCCAATACCTTCCATCCCAGCTATTTGCTCTGTTATCACCTAAAACCAAAAAATGATCATTTGGTACTTTCAAACTTTTAAATTCGCCACAATTATTAAATGAGGATTTAGAACAGAAATTGGCCACATATGGCTCAAAAATTTTTTTATTATTTATCAATACTTCTCCTTTGGTGTTAACACTTACTAATTCTCCAGGCAAAGCTACAACTCTTTTAATATAAGCATCACAAGCCTGATCTCTTAAACCAGGAATAAATGACATTGGAGGAAAGCTCATCAGAAAACAATAACTTTTATTTGGTAGAGGGTTAGATCTTAATCTTACGAGTTTTTCATCAAAGAAAAAAGGTGATTTGAAAACAACAATGTCACCTCTTTGCGGTGAATTATTTTTTAAAGAAATTTTTTCTATTATTAATCTATCGTTTATTTGTAATTCAGGTAGCATTGATCCAGAGGGAATATATCGAGGTTCTGCTAAAAATGATCTGCAAGAAGAAACAAAAAAAGCTAAGAAAATTAATGGGCCCCATTCAAGAATAAGATTTTTAAAAGAGGAGTTCATAAAGTTTATTAAAATTATAAATTCAAAATTCTATTTAAAATTACTAACATAATCAGATTCATTGTAACCAAGAATGATTTTGCTCTCGTTTATAACTAAAAATGGTCTTTTTATTAATTTCCCGTCATTTGATAATATTTCAATAATTCTTTTTTTTGTTAAGTCAAAAATATCAAAATCCATTGACTGAAAACTCTTTCCTCTTGTATTAAATATTTTCTTCTTATCTAGTGAAAATTGAATTAAAGCCAGTTCTAAAAATTTTTTTGATGGAGGTTCTTTAATTATATCTATGAATTGATAGTTAATATTATTTTGATCAAGCCACTTAGATGCTTTTCTACATGTTGAGCATTTTTGATAGCTATAAAAAATTATTTTTTTCAATTATTTGGTTATTGAAGATTTTTTAAGAACTTTAAAGGTTTTCTTTTTTGATCGTAAACATTTCCTTAAAAGCTCATCAACTGCATCAAAATCTCTCCAACCATTTATTTGAACTGTTCTTCCCTCTAAACCTTTACTTGTTCTAAAAAATTCTGCAACTTCTTCTAATTGATTAGAAGCTATTTGATTAATACTAACTATATTATTTTGCCTAGAATTTGCTGTTGGGACGCATAAAAGTTTTCCATCATATTTTCCACAGTCATGCATATCTAAAACACCTATAGGTCTGGCTTTTATTAAACAACCTGCAAATGTTGGCTCATCCATAATTACCATTGCATCTAGGGGAGCCCCATCATCAGCAAGGGTATTAGGAATAAAGCCATAATCAAATGGATAGCGTACTGAAGAATGCAAAATCCTATCAAGTGCCATAATTCCAGCTTCAGAACAATATTCATATTTATTCCTACTGCCCGCTGGTATTTCAACAACTAAATTAACTATACCCTTCATTGGAGATGGGGGAATTAAACTAAGATCCATCTTTTTTAATTAAGTGAAAAGAAGTAATCTCATTTCCCTGAGATAAAGGTCGACCAAGAAAAATACTAACTGAGGGTAATAATAATGTCAGAGATGCAATTACCACTCCTAAAAATGATATAGATAATCTCCTCATGCTTAAGGGGTCATCATCATCTCTTTCAAATTCACTTGAAATAGTAATAAGAGAAGAATTTTCGCTTAATTTACCTTCGACAAATTGCTTTGAATTTGTATATTTCAAGAGTTTTACTTGTTAAAAGTTGATTAATAAACTTAACCAAATCATCCTACAATTAAAGAGCAAATAAATCAAAATTATAGTAAAAATAAAATTTCAAACTAATTTTTTTCTAGTAAAGATCTAATACTTTTTAATTCTTCAAGAATTTGTGAAAGCATATTTTGAGCAGCTGAAGAAGGAGAATTAAAAACTTCCACAGTAACTTCCTTAATTCTTAAAATATCTTTTGCAAATCTTGCAATTTCATTAGGATGAAAACGTAATGGCTCTTTTTGATCAGTTCTATATTCAGGATTTAATTTTCTTGGGTTGAAACTAGGATTTAAATTTCTTAAATCTGTATTAGTATACCTGTAAACAGAGGCTCTTGATCGATTAAGGAATTTTTGAACTTCATCAATACCAACTAATTCTTCTGAACTAGAAATATCGGAATCTATATTGTCCATAACTTTATTAAAATGTCATTAAGGTTAATGAAATTACTTAAAAGTTTTAAGTTTTATTATTGCAGAAATTAGCAGAAAGATTAAATCTAAACTACCCGCCTTCAGGGACTCAAGACACTTTAAATTTTTTTTTCAAGTTAATTGATAAAATGAACTTATTACAAATTTATTTATATGCGCGTCACCTCCTCATTTCCACTGGGGACGCTTCGTGATACTCCCTCTGAAGCCGAGATCATTTCTCACCAATTACTTTTAAAAGGCGGTTATATTCGCAGAGTTAATAGTGGTATTTATGCATATATGCCAATAATGCTCAGAGTAATTGAAAAAATATCCACAATAATTGAAAAAGAACTTAACAATGCTGGATGTTCAAAGTTACTTTTACCACAACTTCACCCAGCAGATTTATGGAAAAAAACTCAAAGATGGGAAGGTTATACAGCAGGTGAAGGAATAATGTTTAATCTCAAAGATAGGCAAGGAAAAGAATTTGGGTTAGCACCAACACATGAAGAAGTAATTACAAATATTGCCTCAGAAATAATTAACTCATATAAGCAGCTTCCTTTATGTTACTACCAAATACAAACAAAATTTAGAGATGAGATAAGACCGAGATTTGGATTAATGAGAAGTAGAGAATTTATAATGAAGGATGGTTATTCGTTTCACTCTTCAAAAGAAGATTTGTCATGTTTTTATGAAAAGATGGAAAAAGCTTACGAAAATATTTTTAAAAATTGTGGATTAGATACAGTGGGAGTTGATGCCGACTCCGGTTCCATTGGAGGAGCTGCATCCAAAGAATTCATGGTAACAGCAGATGCTGGGGAAGATTCTATTTTATTTACTGAGAGTGGTTCATATGCAGCCAATATCGAAAAAGCCGTTTCTTTTCCTTCTAAAGAGGTTCCTTTAAAAATTCTTGACCCTGAATGGATAGAAACACCTAATCAAAAATCAATTGTTGATATCTGTCAAAAAAATAATTTAGATGCAAGTCAAATAGTTAAAGTAGTTATATTCGTTGCAAAATTTGAAGATAAATCTGAAGTCCCAATCCTGGCATGTGTTAGAGGAGATCAGCATATAAATGAAGTTAAGCTTTTTAATTTGATCAACAAAAAATATAATCCAAACTTGATTCACCTAAAAATTGTTGAAGATAATGCAATTGTTGAAAACAATCTAACTAATTTCCCCTTGGGTTATATAGGACCAGACATAAATGATGAAACAATAAAAACTAATTCCAATTGGGCTAAAAGTTGGGTAAGAATTGTTGACTACTCTGCTAGTTGCCTTTCCAATTTTGTAAGTGGTGGCAATAAATTTAATTTTCACAAAGTGTTCCAAAATTATTCATTTATAAATAAACAATTCCTAGTATCAGATATTAGGAATGCAAAAAAAGGAGATTACATCAGTCCTGAAAGCAATGAAACTTTAAAAGAAAAAAGAGGTATTGAAATTGGACATATTTTTCAATTAGGCCAAAAATATAGTGAGAAATTAAATGCAAAGTTTTCTGATAAGGATGGTCAATTGAAATATTTATGGATGGGATGTTATGGAATTGGCGTCACAAGAATAGCTCAGGCGGCTATTGAACAGAATCATGATGATAATGGTATTTCTTGGCCAATTCAAATTTCTCCATTTGAGATTTTAATTATTCCGACCAATATAAAAGATCCCAATCAAAAAAAACTTACTGAAGAGATTTATAAAGAGTTTAAAAGCAACAAAATAGATGTACTCCTCGACGACCGAGATGAAAGAGCAGGAGTTAAATTTAAAGATGCAGATTTAATAGGGATTCCCTTTCAAATAATTATTGGGAGAGATTCGATTAATAAAGAAGTAGAATTCTTATGTAGATCAAGCAAAAGTAAACTTAAAATTGCATCAAAGGATTTGTTAGAAAAATTTATCTCCGAATCAAAAGTAATGTACAATAAAAATTCTTAAAGCTAAATTTTATTCGGAGTAAATTTATGTTGGTTAAAAGAATGCCTGAATTATTTTCTAAATTTTTTGCAAGAGTTATATCTTTTACTATTTGTTTATCTATATTTTTTACATTATTTAATTCTCCCTCATATGCAGCAAAGACATCTATGACAGGTGATTATGCAAAAGATACAATATCAGTTGTTAAAACCTTACAAATTGCGGTTGACACACCAAAAGATTCTCCTGATAAGGAAGAGGTTAGAGATGAATCACTTGCTCTAATAACCGACTATATTTCTAGATATAGAAACAGAGGGATGGTTAACAAAACTCAATCATTTACAACAATGCAGACAGCATTAAATGCCATGGCAGGACATTACAAAAACTTTTCAGCAAGACCCTTACCAGATAAACTTAAAGAACGTTTAACAAAAGAATTCTCTCTTGCTGAAAAAATGGTTCTTAGAGAAAGTTAATACAAATGATTTACTTTTTTAAAGTTGACAAGGAATTTTGAATATATTATATATTCGTACAAAAATGATGATCTTTTAAAAATTGGCTAATGTTGTTGTAATCGGAGCCCAATGGGGTGACGAAGGAAAAGGAAAAATAACCGATTTATTAAGTCGTTCAGCAGATATTGTTGTGCGCTACCAAGGGGGGGTTAATGCTGGTCATACCATAGTAGTTGATGATAAGGTCTTAAAATTACACCTTATCCCATCGGGAATACTTTATAAAGATACTACCTGTTTGATTGGATCAGGAACAGTTGTAGACCCAAAGATATTGCTTAAAGAAATAGATATGTTAATTGAGAATGGAATAGATATTTCAGGATTAAAAATATCCTCAATATCACATGTAACTATGCCTTATCATCGTTTATTAGATGAGGCAATGGAAGCTGATAGAGGTTCGAATAAAATCGGGACAACAGGGAGAGGGATTGGTCCAACATATGCTGATAAATCACAAAGAAATGGGATAAGGATAAGAGATTTACTTAATGAAGATAGATTAAAAGATGTTATTGAAATCCCTCTTAAAGAAAAAAATGGACTTTTAGAAAAGATATATGGCATTAAACCTCTTTGCAAAGATGAAATAATCGAAGAATATCTTGATTATGGAAAGAGATTATCAAAACATGTAGTTGACTGCACAAGAACTATTCACTCAGCAGCAAAAAATAAACAAAATATTTTATTTGAAGGTGCACAGGGAACATTACTTGACTTAGATCATGGAACATACCCGTATGTAACCTCATCGAATCCTATTTCAGGAGGAGCTTGTATTGGAGCTGGAGTTGGACCAACTTTAATTGACAGGGTAATAGGGGTTGCAAAGGCTTACACTACGAGAGTTGGCGAAGGGCCATTCCCAACAGAATTACAAGGTAGTATTAATGATCAACTTTGCGATAGAGGAAGTGAGTTTGGAACCACTACTGGGAGAAGAAGAAGATGTGGTTGGTTTGATGGAATTATTGGCAAATACGCTGTAAATGTAAATGGTCTTGACTGTTTAGCAGTAACAAAATTGGATGTTCTAGATGAGTTAGATGAAATTCAAGTCTGTATTGCATATGAATTAGATGGAAAAAAAATAGATTTTTTCCCCACGAATTCAGATGACTTAAAAAAATGTACACCAATATTTAAGAAATTAAAAGGATGGCAATGCTCTACTGCTAATTGCCGAAAGCTATCTGATCTTCCTGAAAATGCTATGAATTACCTCAGATTTCTTGCTGAATTAATGGAAGTCCCAATTGCTATTGTTTCATTAGGCGCAAATAGAGATCAAACTATAGTAATTGAAGACCCAATCCATGGTCCTAAAAGAGCTCTTCTAAGATAATCAAATAATTTAACCTTAATGTCAGAAAATAACAACCATTTTGATCTAAAAAAAGATATCGACCTTATTGGTTTGGGAAATGCAATAGTCGATATTATTGTTAATGTGGATGATAAATTTTTAAAGATAAATGCCCTTAAAAAGGGATCTATGAATCTTATCAACTCTAATGAATCTGAAGCTTTTTTAAAAAATTGCACAGTAATTAAAAAAATATCAGGAGGTTCTTCTGCTAATACTGTTGTATGCTTGGCTGAATTAGATAATAATGTTCAATTTATTGGAAGAGTAAAGAATGACGATTTTGGAAATTTCTTCTCTACTGATATTAAAAGAAGTAATACTATTTTTAACACCCCGCCTATAGATAAAGGGCCCTCAAGTGCACATTCAATAATTTTTATAACTCCAGATGCTCAAAGAACAATGTGCACATATTTGGGGGCTTCAATTGAATTCGAGCCTAAAGATGTTAATTATAATTTAATAGCAAATAGCAAATATTTATATTTGGAAGGATACTTATGGGATAGTGATTTGGCCAAAAATGCCTTTCTTCAAGCTGCCAAGCTTGCCAAAGAATCAGATACAAAAATAATACTTTCATTATCGGACTCTTTCTGTGTAGATAGGCATCGAGAAAGTTTTTTAGAATTAATTGAAAACTATATAGATATAGTTTTTTGCAATGAATCAGAAGTCTTGAGTCTATTTCAAGAAAATAATTTACAAAGATGTCAAGAATCTATTTCTTCAATATGTGATTTGGTAATTATTACTTTAGGAAGTAAAGGTTCTTTAGTTGTCAACAAAGGTAAGTTTGAAGAAATAAAACCAAAGCTATTAGGAAAAATTATTGATACAACCGGCGCAGGAGATCTTTATGCTGGTGGATTTATTCATGGACTAATTAATAACTTTTCGATTAAAAAGTGCGGAGAAATAGGCTCAATTTGCGCTGGTCATATAATTACTCAGCTAGGTTCTAGATCTAATATTAATCTTCAAAAGTTATTACGAGAACACTTGGTTTGAACAAGATTTATTTACCCAATTAAAATATTTTTTTTCAGAATTAAACTTTTTATAAATAATTTGAGGAACTTCATAAGATATATGGTTTCTTAAGAAAACTACCAAAACATTTTTCAATTCTTGTTTACTTTCTATTATAAAATTCACCTCATTAACCTTCTCAATTTTTCATTTCCGCTCATAAATGGAATTAATATCTATTAATGAGACACGCGCTGCGAGTTTCTCTTTTAATAAAAATTTAGCTATTCTTTTAGCTTCTTTTTATTATATTCAGTCGCTACAAAATTAAACTTTCTTCATCTTAAAGTTTTTTTACCAGTTAATTGATTTATCAACTTATCATAATCAAAAAATATTAGCGGGTTATTAAATTTTAGTTTTGGCCTTTTTACTAAAAATAACTTCATATCACTTTTATAAACAATTTCCTCCCAATTCAATTGGGCATAACTTCCAGAATTTCTGCAAAGTATATAATCTATCTTCCAATGATCACATAGTTTTTTTTCTAAAATATTTCCTTTCTTTTTACTAGGTTCAATTATTGCGATGTTTGAATTCTTTATACATGAGGCAAAAGCCTTGGATATGCTTTCATATGTTGGAATTACTCTTGTAAATACATTTGCTCCACATTTTAAATAATAACTTGCCGTCTCATTAAGTAATCTAGATCCTATTGCTAAAAGAATATTTTTATTTACTAAAACTTCCTTATTTATACTTTTTAAGCCATTTATATAATAAAAGTTTTTAAATGGTTTTATTTCCGATTTCCTTTCAAAAGCCAAAAGAGGCTTTTTGATTTTTTTACATGCATCATTTAGATTTTGAGAAATAATTAAAGCAAATGGATGAGTTGCATCTATAACATAATTAATTTTATTTTTTTCAATAAAGTTGATGATTTCACTTGAATCATTTAATTTTCCTGTAATGATGTGTAACTTTGAACTTTGAGTGTAAGATTTAGTTGCTTTATGCGTGACAACACTTACAAATACTACATAATTTAGTTTTAATAGTTTGTTGACTATTACTGGTCCATCTGAAGTTCCTGAAAGGATCCAAACATTTTCGTGGCAATTTTCTGAATTGTGCATCAATATGTTTGTAATTAAATAGAAAGTTAATGAATCATTGTTTAATTCAAGCCGTAATAAATAGCGCTCCTCAAATGAGATATACCAAAGAGAATAAAACACCCATTGCTGAAATGATCGTTAATTTCAAAGGATTACGCGATGAAGATCCATTTAGAGAATTAAAAGTTTTAGGTTGGGGTACTATTGCTCAAGAAATGGTGGGAGAATTAAAAGAAGGTCAAAACATTGTTATTGAGGGACGTCTAAGAATGAACTCAGTAACCAGAAAAGATGGCACTAAAGAAAAGCAGGCAGAACTGACAGCTTCTAGAATTCATAATATAAGTCCAGGAGTACAAATAACCTCAGAAAAAAAAGAAACTAACATTTCTAATAGTAACAATAGCAATTCTTCTGAAGAAAAATCAGGAAACCCCGAAAATTCACAATGGAACTCCTCTCCTTTAGTACCTGAAGTTGACGAAATACCCTTTTAAAATCAAGTATTAATATTTGATTCTTGAACACGTATAATAAGTTTGCTTATTTTTCTTTCAAGATCAGCCAGTTCACTCCTAATCTCAGACCATTTACCTTTATCAAGATTCTCTAACAACCATGCTCTATCTTGATCAAGTTTTAAAATTAAATCTTCTTGATTTTTAGAATTATGATCTTGCATAATATTCAATAACTTTTCTAATAAAACAAAATGAAGAAATACCTATCTCCTGCAAATATAATAACAGTCGTAGGAGGTGTTTTGGCTTTTATTGGGATGACAGCTTATTTTACTGAGTCAGTAAATCTAAGCGTACCTACGTTTTTTTATGGAGTCCCTATTTTACTAATTGGACTTGGTTTGAAAACTTCAGAAATACCTCCAGTTAAATTAGTAAATAGGAATGATTTTAAGACAAATAAATTTAATAGACCTAAAGAATTAACCGAATTAGTTAGAGATGTAACTAGATGGAGGTATGGAATAAAAGCGCATCTTGAATCTTCATTAGAGGCCTTAAATTTATGGAATGAAGATAATCCTCCTCAACTTAAAGAGATTGAAGAAATTACAAAAGAAGAAAAGAATGGTTTTAAGATGCATTTTGAAATCAATGATGTCCCCTTTGAAAAATGGATTGAGAAACAAGAGAGATTAAATAGGTTTTTTGTCAAAGGTCTTGAATCAGAATTTATTATCAACGATAATAAAAAGGAATTCGATTTGATTTTCTTTTATTAAATATTCTTTTCATGATGGATGATTCCCTAAGAGTATCAATATTAAGCGAGGCACTTCCATACATACAAAGTTTTTCAGGTAGAAAAATTGTTGTTAAGTATGGAGGTTCCATTATGGAAGATGAAAAATTAAAAAAAGCTTTCTTCAGAGATATTGCTCTTTTATCAAGTGTTGGTGTATGCCCAATTGTTATACATGGGGGTGGTCCCGAAATCAATCGATGGCTAAACAAATTAGAAATATCGCCAAAATTTGAAAATGGGTTAAGAGTCACCGATGAAAAAACAATGGAAATAGTTGAGATGGTCCTTATGGGAAGAGTAAATAAACAGATTGTTAGAGGGATCAATAAAACAGGCGCATTAGCTGCAGGGATTTCAGGACTCGATGGTAACTTAATTCAGTCAAGAGAATTAGGAGATGGAAGTCATGGATTAGTTGGAGAGGTCACACAAATCAATCCTGAGTTATTAGACCCTCTTATTACGAAAGGATATATTCCAGTTATATCAAGTATTGGTTCTACAGCAGATGGCATTTCTCATAACATCAATGCTGATTTCGTAGCGGGCGAAGTTGCTGCTTCAATAAATGCAGAAAAACTTATTCTTTTAACTGATACTCCAGGGATACTAAAAAAAAGAGATGACCCAAATAGTCTCGCAAAACAAATCAATCTAAAAGAGGCCAGAAAATTTATTGAAGAAAATATTGTTTCTAATGGCATGCTACCAAAAACGGAATGTTGTATTAGAGCCCTAGCTCAAGGAGTAAAAGCTGCCCATATAATTGATGGGAGAATTGAACATTCATTACTTCTAGAAATTTTCACAAATTCAGGTATTGGAACAATGATTAATGCTTGAGAATGGATTCATACAAGCAAGTTGTTGAAAAGGCTGAGTTAGCTCTTATTAAAGGTGAATATAATTTCTGTATTGAATATTTATACCCAATAATCGAATCTTACCCTCCCTCTAGTAAAGAAGGCGTTAATTTACGGACCATAGTAATTACAGCCCTATCGGGCATTAATAAAAAGGAAGAGGCAAAAATATTTTGCAAAGAACTTTTAAAATCTCGGGATCTTAAAGTGCGAGAAAATGCAAAGTATTTAATGGAAATTATCGATTCTCCTGAAATTAAAAAACCTGAGAATTGGAATATTAGTATTGAAAGTAATCCCGCCTTAAACAAAACATCTCTTTCCTCTCTAAAACCTAATAATCAGAGGAAGAAGGTGAAAAAGTTTATAGACACATCAAATATCCCCACTGGTCAGACAAAGCCATTTCAGAAAGGATTTGTATTTATCATTTCTCTATTGTTATTGTTACTAATTCCACTATTAAGCGGGTGCGTTAAAGTTGAAGACACTCTCGATATTAGTGAGATAGATTCAATTAATAATAATTTCGAAATTGAAAGCAAATATATTAAAAAATTTCCTTGGCAAATAAATTTCGAACAAAAAATCAAAGAAATTTTTCCTGATGGAGAAATATCAAAAGGAGAATTGGGGTTTTCCTTTAAAAATAAAAATCTGAGTATGGAAACTGCTAAAGAAACTCTTTATAAAATTCAAAAAATAGCTGGTGATGAGTTAGGAGATTCAACTGATCTAAAAATTGACAGTATTGAAAATAATTTTTTCTTTTTAAAAAAATATAACTTCAGGATAGATTTTGATCTTGAAAATCTTTCATATATAGAAGATTTAGAACTAACTCTCAATATTATTAACCCAAATAAAGTTAGAGTGAAAGACCTTGAAAATCCTAATGTAGAAGTATCTAAGAATTTTATAAAGTGGCAATTAATCCCTGGAAAATTAAATAGTCTGGAGTTCTCATTTTGGAATTGGAACAAATCATTATTAGGATTTTTACTTATTTTATTGTTAATATCGATTGCTTATTTTTTAAGGTTTTATAGATACCAAATAGGATCTAACTTTCCAGAACTTCCATCTAATTAGCTATAACTCTACCGGATTCAGATCAATTGATAAAAACACATTTTTAGGAATTTCTTGCCAAAGATTAGTCCTATCAGGCAAAGGGAATTCCGAATTTTCGGGCCCATGCATTAATATTTGCCACCTAAATTTATTTCCAACCTTTGCAATTAAACTTGGAGCAGGACCAATTACCTTCCACTTATTATCTTTACAAAAACTTATCAAGTATTTCGCTAACTTAGCCGCAGTTATTTCAGTAAGTTCGAAGTTCTCCCCAGAAACTTTTAAAAGGCATACCTTACAAAAAGGAAATAGTTTTGCGTCTTGCCTTAACTTAGAACTTTCGGATAAAAACCCCTCGTAATTTCTATTTTTGAGATATGAAAGTACAGGATGACTTGGTTTATACGTTTGAAAGATAACCTTTCCTGATTTTTCAGCTCTACCTGCTCTGCCGGCTAATTGTAGAAATAACTGTAATGATTTTTCTTCTGCTGAAATATCTGGGCGGTGAAGTAGTCCATCTGCGGCAATAACTACTGAAAGAGTAACATTGGGGATATCAATACCTTTTGCTAACATTTGAGTCCCTACAAGAATATCTGCATTTCCATCAGAAAACTTTGAAAGAATATTTCTATGTCCATCTTTACCTGAGGTGGTGTCTCTATCAAAACGAAGTACCCTCAGTTCAGGAAATTCATTATTCAAGAACTCAATAACCCTTTGAGTCCCAATACCAAAAGGCTTAAAGGCGTTTGATTTGCAATCTGGGCAAGTATTTATAAGCTTAGCTTTATGATCACACCAGTGACAGCTAAGCCACTTTTTACCTTTTGACCCAACATGAACAGATAAAGGTACATCACAATTGGGGCAATTTATTATAAATCCACAATTTCTACAACTTAGAAAACCGTTATAACCTCTTCTAGGAATTAAAACTATTGCTTGTTCCTGATTCTCTTTAAGCTGAGAAATTAATTTAAGTAATTCGCCACAAAATATTTTTGTATTTCCCTTTTTATATTCAGAACGCATATCAATAACTTTTATTTTTGGCATTTCAGTACTAGATATTCTTTCTTTCATTCTCAGCAACCTTATTTTTTTTTCAAAAACAACCCTTTTCCATGTCCTCATCGAAGGAGTTGCACTTCCAAAAATTAGCTTTGCAGGATTTCTTTTTACTCTTTCAAGAGCAACATCTCTTGCATCATAACAAGGCATTGGATTGTCTTGTTTATAAGAAACGTCATGTTCTTCGTCCATTATTATTAAACCTAAATTTTGAATAGGAAGAAATACTGCTGACCTTGTCCCAATAACTATAAGAGGTTCCTCTTCATTTATTATCTTTTTCCAAACTAAAGTTCTGTGCCTCGAAGAACAATTACTGTGATACTCAAATACCTCACTTTGAAATCTCTTACTGAATCTATCAATAAGTTGAGGAACTAAGCCAATCTCTGGAGCTAGTATTAAACAGCTCTTTTTATTTAGTAGTTGATCTTCAGCCATTCTCATATAAATTTCTGTTTTCCCAGAACCTGTTTCTCCCCATAACAAACAGACATCTCCAGGTTGTATCTCTTGCATTTTTTTATATACATTTTTTTGCTCCTGAGTAAGATTTGGTCTTTTTATTTCAATACCATCATTTTTAAAAGAATTTAATTTGGTATTGAATATTTTTTTTCTTTTTGTCTTTATTAAAAGTTTTTTACTAATCATTGAATTTATAAGTGTTGAATTAAAACCAAACTTGATTAATTCGCTTTGCCATTTCCCTTTAAGAGACAAAATATTTATTAATGAAAGTTCTCTCTTAGTTAATTCATCATGTTTGAATTCCAAATCTTTTTTAGATTCAATCCATATTTGATATTTAAAGTTTTGAGATATTTGTTTATGTTTACCAATCCATCCAGGAGGGAAAGCTGTTTTAAACATTTTTAAAATACTTACTCGATAAAATAAAGCTTGGGCCTCCAACCATTCTCTCCACCAATCTTTGATCACTTTTTTTTCGACAATACTTTCTATTGATAAATATTCAAAATTAGATATTTCATCAAAATCTTTATTATTTTTATCCATTTTGAGATAAGGGTTTTTAGCAATCGCTAATCCATTTAAGAGTCTTCCTTTTAGTCTTACTGATACAATATCTCCAACTTCTACCCCGAGATTATTCTGATCTAAATAAGAAAAACTACTGCTATGACTACCTGTATCAAGCAATACCTCAAACTTAAAAAAAGTATTTGATAAGTTTTTACTTGCCGGCATCAAAACTTTTTCTTAGTATTGGATTGTTGAACATTCCGCAAAGTGTTTTTGCACATTGTAAGTATCCTGTTCTTAAGGGAGACATGAAGCTTTGATCATTGAATGAAAATTCAAAAAATTGATCTGCCAGTCAGAGAAATCCTAAGACTTTTTACTTTAGATAATCTATAACACTATTTAAATTTTTCAACAATTTTAAAAAACTTTATCTAATCACAATTTTTGTGGGTTAGTTCTTCTAATTTTTTAGGCAAATTTTTACTACTAAATGTATAAAATCGCCTTAATTAAAATTTTACTTAGTTAAATTCACCGTAGAAAGGAGTCCATTATGTGTCCAGTTGCAGCAGAATCAAAAAATTCTAATCCTAGTTCTAAGAAAAAATTTAATAAAAAAACTGATTCAAATATTGCGAGCAGTCAAGAAGAAGATAAAATTATCAAGGCTAAAGATTCTATTCAAAACTCGAAACAAAATTCTATTGAGGAAAGAAGTAAAGTTGAAAATAATGATGAATCAAATGTTTCAGATGAAGAGGCTAAAGCTCTTGGTAATATAAAGCTTGGACCTAAGGGGATATATACAGAAGATTCGATAAGAGTATATCTTCAGGAAATTGGAAGAATAAGATTATTAAGACCTGATGAAGAAATTGAACTTGCCAGAAAAATAGCTGACCTACTCGAACTTGAAGAGTTAGCTACACAATATGAGTCTGAGAAAGGGCATTTCCCTTCGGTTGGAGAATGGGCTGAATTAATAGACATGCCTCTTTCTAAATTCAGAAGAAGACTTCTATTGGGAAGAAGAGCTAAAGAAAAGATGGTTCAATCTAATTTAAGATTAGTTGTCTCTATTGCTAAGAAATATATGAATAGAGGATTATCTTTTCAAGATTTAATACAAGAAGGAAGCTTAGGGTTAATTAGGGCTGCAGAAAAATTTGACCATGAAAAAGGTTATAAATTCTCTACTTACGCTACTTGGTGGATTCGTCAGGCGATAACAAGAGCGATAGCGGACCAAAGTAGAACTATAAGATTACCTGTTCACTTATACGAAACAATTTCTAGGATTAAAAAAACAACAAAAGTTCTTAGCCAAGAATTTGGGAGAAAGCCTACTGAAGAAGAAATAGCTGAGAGTATGGAAATGACAATTGAAAAATTAAGATTTATAGCTAAAAGTGCTCAGCTTCCCATTTCACTAGAGACTCCTATTGGTAAGGAGGAAGATTCAAGACTTGGAGACTTTATAGAGGCTGATATAGAGAACCCGGAACAGGATGTATCTAAAACTTTACTGAGAGAGGATTTAGAAGGTGTCTTGGCGACTCTAAGTCCAAGAGAAAGAGATGTGCTTAGACTGCGATATGGGATTGATGATGGAAGGATGAAAACTCTTGAAGAGATAGGACAAATTTTTGATGTCACAAGAGAGAGAATTAGACAAATAGAAGCCAAAGCGCTCAGAAAGCTTAGACATCCGAACAGAAATGGTGTTTTAAAAGAATATATTAAATAAAAAAGTTAAATATAAATTTCTGGTTTTGTAAAGTTACCAAATATTATCTTAAGATGGATGCGACTTTCCGTTAAACCTAATTAAACCTATATTTAATGACTAAATTAAAATTAAAGATAGCTAGTAGAAGAAGCAAATTAGCTATGGTTCAAACATTATGGGTTAAAGAGCAATTAGAAAAAAATATTCCTGACTTGGAAGTATCTATAGAGGCCATGGCAACTCAAGGTGACAAAATTCTTGATGTCGCCTTAGCCAAAATAGGAGATAAAGGACTTTTCACAAAAGAGCTAGAAGCTCAAATGCTTGTGGGACATGCAGATATTGCAGTGCATTCCTTGAAAGATTTGCCTACTAATTTACCTGATGGACTTATATTAGGGTGTATTACAAAAAGGGAAGACCCTTCAGATGCTTTAGTAGTTAACAAAAAAAATAAAATCTATCAATTAGAAAGTTTACCTCCAGGTTCAATCGTTGGAACAAGTTCCTTAAGGAGACTTGCTCAATTAAGATATAAATTTCCGCATCTTGATTTCAAAGATATTAGGGGGAACGTTATTACAAGAATAGAAAAACTAGATTCAGGAGAATTTGACTGTATTATTCTGGCTGCAGCGGGTTTAAAAAGATTAGGATTTGAATCAAGAATTCACCAAATTATTCCTAATGAAATTTCCCTCCATGCGGTTGGCCAAGGCGCTTTAGGAATTGAATGTAAATCTGATGATAAAGAAGTTCTCAAACTTTTAAGTGTCCTAGAAGATAAAGTATCGAGCCAAAGATGTTTAGCCGAGAGATCTTTTTTAAGAGAACTTGAAGGAGGATGTCAAGTTCCTATAGGAGTTAATAGTAGTGTTCAAAATGATGAAATAGCCCTAATAGGAATGGTCGCATCTATTGATGGGAAAAGACTTATTAAAGATGAATCGATAGGAAATATTAAATATCCAGAGGAAGTTGGTAAGAAATTAGCTGAAAAGCTAAAAGTTCAAGGGGCTGATAAAATTCTTTCAGAAATATTTGAACAATTTAGAGAGAAATAATATTTTGTTAATCAACTAATTTAGGTTCAATTTCTTTTTGGTATCTACTTTCACAATCTTGAATTACTTTTACAGCTTCTTCAATTCCATAGAAGCCATTAACAGTACATGTCCCTGGTTTTTTTAGATCCTTGTAATGTTCCCAATAATACTTGGTCTCATTAAGCCAATGTTCCCCAAGATCCTCAAAAGTATTAATGTGATCCATTCTCTTATCATCTGACAGGACAGCAATTACTTTGTCATCAACTTCCCCTCCATCATCAAATTTCATCACTCCAATTATCCTTGACTCTACTATTGATCCTGGCACTAGTGGTTCTGTAACCCCAACTATTTCAATATCAAGAGGATCACCGTCCTCATCCCAAGTTCTTGGAATACATCCATAAGCAAAAGGGTACGCAAGTGATGAATAACCAACTCTATCTAGTTTCAAATGTCCAGTTTCAGTAATTAACTCATACTTATTTATAGTATTAGAATTTAATTCGACAATGGTATTTACGACTGATTTTGAATTGTCTGTAAAAGCATCTAAAATGTGCAATAAATTTGGAGTAACTCTACTTGGAGGTTGATTAAGGTTTGCCATCAAAAAATTATTTTTTTTAATCCTACATCCTTACACTCAATCAAATTCTAAATCGTAAATTTTTAGCAGAAATCTTTTATTTTCGATCTCAAATGATTAACAAAGTAATTTGATGTTAGTTCTTCTCCTGTGACATTTCTCACCAGTTTCATAGAGTTAACAGATCTTCCATAGCTGTGAATATTATTTCTTAACCATAAAATTATTTTTTCATATTCTCCATCTTCAACTAAATTATCAATTAATCCTATTTCCTTTTCCATTTGTGAAGAGATTTGTGCACTTATAAGATGACCTAACAAATAAGAAGGGAAATATCCAAAGGCTCCTTCACTCCAATGAACATCTTGCAGACAACCTTCTGCATCATTCGATGGTCTAATACCTAACAGTTCCTCATATCTTTTATTCCATTCTGATGGAACATCTTTCGCTTCCAAACTTCCTTCAATTAAATCTATTTCAAGTTCAGTTCTTATTAAAATATGCAACCCATAGCTTAATTCATCTGCCTCAACTCTATTTAAGCCTGCTTTCAAATGGTTAATAGATTTCCAAAGTTCTAAATGGTTGTTTAAAGAACAACCCTCAGAAACAAAATGTTTGAAAAACCTTTTAGAAAAAGATTTTGATTTAACTATCCTATTTTCCCAAAATAAAGATTGGCTTTCATGAACACCCATTGATGTTGCTTGCCCCAAAGGCCAAGCAAACCATTGATGACTCTGAGATGGCAAACCCTGTTCATAAATCGAATGTCCCCACTCATGCGCAGTAGCCAGAAAACTCGATAAGGGTTCCCCTTCTACAACTCTAGTAGTAATCCTATAATCATCTGGGCCTAAAGTAATAGAAAAAGGATGGGGAGATTTAGCAACAACGACTAAATCTTCATCTCTCCCAAACTCATCAAGTAATTTAGAACATAAAATTTGCTGAGATTTAGGACTTAAATCCCAGTTATATTTTTCTGATTTATTGAGATCACTTATTAGAGATGGGATACTTTCTTTAAGTGGCTGGAAAATATTATTTAACCAATCCAAAGTTAAATCAGGCTCAAAAGGCTGAGCTAAAGTTTCCCAAGGTGTGTATTTATCGCTTATTTGCCGTGCTTCTTCAATACGCAATTTGATCAACTCTTTAAAAATTGGTAAGAAAATCTCAAAATCAGATTTTCTTTTGGCTTCTTGCCAACTTTCATAACCTCTTGATTTGGCTTTAGCAAGTGCTTCAACTAATTTAGGATCTAAATTTTTTTGCCTATTAAATTCCTTGATTAATAATTCAATATTTCTTTTTTTACTTTGAATAATTTCTTGACTTAATAATTTTTCTAAGTCACCTCGAAACTCATCCTGAGCAGCTTTAATTAAATCTGAAAATTCTTCTGAGGAATTTCTTTTATGTAGTATTTTTGCTATGTACGTAAGTTGTTCAGATCTCCATGAAGCTCCTTTCTTGGGCATACCCGTATTTTGATCCCAATAAAGAGTACTCTGTATTGAGCCTAATATTTGAGTTTCTTTTAAATAAGCTCCCAGCTTATTCCATTCTTTTTCAGCCAAAAATATTTCACTTAATTATTTATTATTTTAAGACAAAAATATTGTTCTAAGTATAAAATATTCAAACTATATTCATAATAGGATATCGATTATTAGGACTTTAAATATTTATGGAACAAATTTTCTCAAAATTAAACTTCATAACCAAAGGAGAGGGTTTTACTGATATTACTGATGATTTAAATTTATTCATACAAAGAAATAACTTTGATTCAGGAATTTTTTGCATAACCTCACTACACACTAGTTGTAGTTTGACTATTAATGAAAATGCAGATCCTAATGTTCTTAAGGACCTAGAAAAGTTCATTAAATCTATAGTTCCATACAACTGTTATACCTCGTTATCAAGAGGAAGAGAGGAGATATATTATGAACATTTTCAAGAAGGAGAGGACGATATGCCAGCTCATATTAAAACTTCTTTAACAAATACTAATTTGTCTTTAAGCTTTCAAAAAGGAAAAATTATACTTGGCACTTGGCAAGCGATTTATTTGTGGGAACATCGATTTAGTCCTAAAGAAAGAAGTATAAGTGCTCATATTATTGGAGAAAAAAGTTAAAATATTTATAATGGTATTAAGCAACATTAAATATCAATGGAACCAAACCTTTTACAAAATGAGGAATTAGAAGAATTAGCTGCTATAATACCTGGCTGGAAAATTATGTCAAATCATATTGAAAGAGAATTTAATTTTAATAATTTTATAGAAGCCTTTTCTTTCATGACAAAGATTGCTTTAATTTGCGAAAAACATAACCATCATCCCAATTGGGAAAATGTCTATTCAAAAGTAATAATTAAACTAAGCACTCATGATTTAGGAGGTATTACAAATTTAGATCAAATAATCGCATCTGAAATTAATGATATTTTCTAAAAAAATTTACTTTTAAATAAATTACTAACGTACAACACGTAACTATCAAAATGCCAGAAAAATTGCTTCCTATTACTATTATTAGTGGATTCTTGGGTTCAGGTAAAACTACACTTTTAAATCACATTTTAAAAAATCAAGTTGGAATTAAAACTGCTGTTCTAGTTAATGAATTTGGAGAAATAGGAATTGATAATGAATTAATTATAAAAACAGCTGAAGATATGATCGAATTAAATAACGGGTGCATTTGTTGCACAATAAACGGAGAATTATTAAACACTGTTTCTAAAATATTAGATAGACCTGAAAAAATAGATTATTTAATTGTTGAGACTACTGGACTTGCAGATCCACTTCCTGTAGCAATGACTTTTGCAGGGGGTGATCTTAGAGAAAAAGTGAGATTAGATTCAATTATTACTCTTGTTGATGCAGATAACTTTGATTTTGATTTAAAAAATTCTAGCGTTGCCTACTCACAAATTTTATATGGTGATATTTTATTACTCAATAAATGTGATTTAGTAACTGATGCACATTTAGAAAAAATAGAACGATACATCAATAATATAAAAAAAGAACCAAGAATTTTGAGATCGATAAATAGTGAAGTTGGTTTGCAAACAATAATAAGCGTTGGACTTTTTGAAACAGATAATTTTCAATTTGAAGAGAAGATTAATAAAAAAGAAGACTCACATGAACACT
>JAOOLH010000011.1 GCA_028408675.1 Prochlorococcus sp. AH-716-K03
CAGGCCATATTGCTAAAGCCGAAAAAAAGCTATCTGAAGTAATAGATAGAGTAGATTTAATTATAGAAGTAAGAGATGCAAGAATTCCTTTATCAACAGGTCATCCTCATCTCAATCAATGGATCAAAAACAAAAAACATATCCTTGTAATAAATCGTGCGGACATGATTTCTACAGAAACTATAACTAATTGGAACAAGTGGTTTAAAAAAGATAATAAATATCCTCTTTGGTGCGATGCAAAAAATGGTAAGGGAATAAAAGAAATTTGCAAATCTGCAAAGGAATCTCGATTATCAATTGACAAAAGAAGGTTATCCAGAGGTATGAAGGTTAGGCCAATCAGAGCTCTTACCCTCGGTTTTCCTAATGTAGGAAAATCTGCATTAATAAATAGAATCGCTAAGAAAAAAGTTGTAGAAAGCGCTAGGAAAGCGGGTGTAACACGAAATCTTAGATGGATCAGATTGGACAGTGGAATAGATTTACTCGATGCTCCCGGTGTTATTCCCCCTAATTTAGAGAATCAAAAATCGGCCCTAAATCTTGCTCTTTGCGATGATATTGGAGAGGCTGCTTATGAAATAGAAAGTGTTGCAATTGAATTTATAAAAATAATTTTTAAATTAAAAGAAGATCAAAATGCCAATATTTCACTTTCCAAGATATCTGATAGATATGGAGTTGATCTATTAAAGAATTTTGAGAAACCTCATGAATGGATTGATCTTGTAGCCTTGAAACATACTTCGGGTGATAGAAGAAGAATGTCTCACAAATTATTAGAAGATTATCGCAATCAAATGCTGGGAAAAATTGCTTTGGAAGTACCGATATGAAATCAATTAATGAAAATTCTTTTGGAGTAGGGGAAGGTGAACTAATAGAAATCACTTATGAGATGTCTCTTCCTATGCGACTAGATAGGTGGCTAGTAAGCAAAAGGCCAGAACAGAGCAGAGCAAGAATACAACATTTTATAAACGCAGGATTAGTTCTTGTTAACTACAAAACTGCAAAATCTAAAACCCCACTAAAGACTGGAGATAATATACAAATATGGATGCCTCCCCCAGAACCTCTCGTCTATTTGAAGCCAGAAAAAATAAACTTAAATATCCTTTTTGAAGATGAACATATTATTGTAATTAACAAACAATCAGGACTCATAGTCCACCCAGCTCCAGGACATAAATCAGGAACCTTAGTAAATGGACTTCTTTTTCACTGTAAAGATTTACCTGGAATAAATGGCAAGTTAAGACCTGGGATAGTTCATAGATTAGATAAGGACACATCTGGCTGTATGGTTGTAGCAAAAAGCCAAGAATCCCTTGTCAATCTTCAAATGCAGATTAGAGAAAAAATCGCTTCAAGAAACTATATTGCGGTTATTCATGGAGCGCCAAATACTTCAGAAGGGAAAATTATTGGACATATAGGCAGAGATAAAATAAATCGATTGAAATATGCGGTAGTTGATGAAAATTCTGGACGATATGCATGTACTTACTGGAAATTATTGGAAAGATTGGGTAATTACTCATTAATGAGTTTCAAATTAGATACTGGAAGAACTCATCAAATAAGAGTTCATTGTGCACATATTAATCACCCTATTCTTGGTGATCCTTTATATGGAAGGTGTAAAAAGCTTCCTTGCAAATTGGATGGTCAGGCTCTACATGCTACAGAGCTAGGCCTTTTTCATCCAATAAATGGAGAGGAAATGAAATTTGAAGCAGAATTACCCCAAGAATTTCAGAAATTATTAAAGGTCTTAAAAAAATCAATTAAGGTTTAAAGAGCTATTTACTAAAGCTTTTGTAATATTATTTTTAGGATTAGAAAAAACATTAGATGATTCACCCTCTTCAATAATCTTTCCATAATTCATAACTAATAATCTATTACAAAAGTTTTTTGCAATGCCTAAATCGTGAGTGATAAATATTATAGTTAAATCCATTTTCTCTTGAATCTTTCTAAGTAAATCGAGAATCTCATATTTTACATATGCATCTAACATATTTACACTTTCGTCGCATATAAGGATTTTTGGTTTAAGTAATAATGATCTTGCAATTGAAATTCTTTGTAATTGACCACCAGACAATTGACTTGGGTAAGAGTTTAAGAATTCAGAATCTGAAGGTAGATTTAAACTTTTTAAAATTATTTTAATCTCATTTTTAATTTGATTATTATTTGATATTTTTTGAATTGCAAATATATCCTTCAAAATATTTTTAATTTTCATTTTTGGATTCAAACTTGAAAAAGGATCTTGAAATATTATTTGTATATTTTTAAATTTATTAAACTTTTTTTGACTTAATTCTAAATTTTTTTCATAAACTTTTATTTCACCTCCTCTAACCTTTAAAAGTCCTATTAAAGCTCTACATAAAGTGCTTTTCCCACTTCCAGAAGAGCCAACAATCCCAAGAACTTCATTTCGATACAATTTGAAACTGACTTCTTTTAAAGCCTTATTCCATTTAGGGCGGAAAATTGAAGAATTTAATTTATACCAATGTCTTAAATTATTAACCTCTAAAACAATATCATTTGCAGGGGTAACTTTTATTCTTGGCTTTAAAGATATATTTGCTGCATTTATCAATTTTGCTCCAATTTTTGATTTAGGTGATTGTAAAACTTCTTTTATATTTCCTTGCTCTTGAATTGATCCTTGATCCATAATCACAACTTTTTTACACCACCTTGCCGCGAGATTAATATCATGACTGATCAAAACTAAAGTAGTTCCAGATTTCTCACATAAACAAAGAATTTGATTCATTACTTCAAAACTAGTCTTAGTATCCAGACTTGTTGAAGGTTCATCTGCTATTAATATTTTTGGTTTCAAAGCTAAAGCCATAGCAATTGAAACTCTTTGTCTCATTCCTCCACTAAATTCATGAGGGAATGAATCTAATCTGTTAAGATCTATGCCTACTTTTCGAAAATTTTCCTCTACTAAATCCTTAATAATTAGCGAGGATTTATTTTGATAGTGTGTTTTGAATAATTCTTTAAGATGGTCTCCAACTGTCATTAATGGATTGAGTTTTTTTATAGAATCTTGATAAATAAATCCAAAATTATTTCTTCTAAATAATTGAAGTTCTGTTTTATCAATTTTAGTGAGGTCTTCGCCACATATTTTTAAAAAACCACTAGTAATTGAACCTTCGGGAAGCATATTTACAATTGTTTTTGCAAATGTAGTTTTACCGCATCCTGAAGGGCCTATTATTGCTAAATGATCTCCTTTAAACAAATCTAATTTAAAATTTTTTATAGTAGATTTCTGATCGGGAGAATATTTGACATTTAGATTACTTATTTCAAGAATTTTGCTTTTATTTATTTTCATAATTTTGTAGCTAATTTCTCTAGTCCTAAATAAAATAAACCTAAAGGAAAATAAGATGTCTGAGGCAACTGCGAATTCAAAAGAAAAAAATGAAATTAAAGTTTCAACAATCATTTTGCCTGAAAATAAAAATTATGAAAGTGAATCTTTGAAGTATGAGATAAAAATTCCTAATTGGCTTCTTGAAAGTGTTCAAAACTATGAATTATCCAACAATGAAAATGATGCTAATCAAAATCTTATAGTAAAAGCTTTCAAACTTGCTTATGAGGCTCATAATGGTCAATTAAGAGCAAGTGGTGAGCCATATATAATTCACCCTATTGCTGTTGCAGATCTGCTTAAGGAAATAGGTGCAAGTTCATCAGTTATAGCTGCTGGTCTTTTACATGATGTTGTTGAAGATACAGGAATTGCTCTTTCAGAGATAGAAGTTAATTTTGGCTTAGAAGTAAAAGTACTTGTAGAGGGTGTAACAAAATTAGGAGGTATTCACTTTAATAATAGAACTGAAGCACAGGCTGAAAATCTTAGAAAAATGTTCTTAGCTATGGCAAGCGATATAAGAGTTGTTTTAGTTAAACTTGCAGACCGACTACATAATATGAGAACAATTCAATGGCTTAATGAAGAGAGGAAAGAGAGAATTGCAAGAGAAACGAGAGAAATATATGCCCCTTTAGCAAACAGATTAGGTATAAATAGATTTAAATGGGAATTAGAAGATTTAGCATTTAAATTTCTTGAACCAGAGGAATATAAAAATTTAAAAGATCAAATTGCTGTTAAAAGAAGTGATAGAGAAAAAAGATTAAACGTTACTTTAAATTTAATGAAGGAGAACTTACTCTCTTCAGGTTTAGAAAATTTTGAAATTACAGGAAGACCAAAACATCTCTATGGGATTTGGAGCAAAATGGAAAGACAACAAAAACAATTTAGCGAGATTTATGACGTTGCTGCTTTAAGAATTATTGTTAGCAATTCAGATAGCTGTTATAAAGCCTTAGCAGTAGTTCATGATACCTTTAGACCAATTCCAGGCAGATTTAAAGATTACATAGGTTTACCGAAACCTAATGGATACCAGTCCTTGCATACTTCTGTGATCGGCAGACATAGGCCTATTGAAGTTCAAATAAGAACGACTTCAATGCATCAAATTGCAGAATTTGGAATAGCTGCACATTGGCAATATAAAGAAGGTGGTTCTCCTGCATCTAGTAATGCAGAAAGATTTAATTGGCTTAGACAATTAGTAGAATGGCAACAAGAAGGTAATGAGAAAGATCATAATGATTATCTGGCATCCATAAAAGAAGATTTATTCGATGAAGAAGTATTTGTAATTACACCAAAAGGTGACGTTGTTGGTCTAAGGAAAGGATCAACTGCAATCGATTTTGCCTACAGAATACATTCAGAGATAGGCAATCATTGTAATGGGATAAGAATCAATGAAAAGCTATCTCCTCTATCTACATCATTACAAAATGGTGATTTTATAGAAATATTAACTAATAATAATTCAACTCCAAGCTTAGATTGGTTGAATTTTGTAGTTACTCCAACCGCCAAAAATAGAATTCGACAGTGGTATAAAAAAAGTCATAGAGATGAAACTATCAAAAGAGGAAAAGATCTACTTGAAAAAGAGATAGGTCGTAATGGATTTGAATCGTTACTTTCAAGTGATGCCATGAAAAAAGTTGCGAATCGATGCAATTTAAAGACTACCGAAGATCTACTGGCATCACTGGGATTTGGAGGTTTAACTTTACATCAAGTATTGAATAGATTAAGAGAAGAGATTAAAATACAAACAGTAGAAATTAACAATGAATCTAATGCTGCAATAGCAAAAACTCTTATAAATAAAAATAACTCAACAACAGCTAAATCTCATTCAACTAATAAATCACCAATCTCTGGTGTAGAAGGCCTTGATTATAGAATCGGGAAATGCTGTAGCCCGCTTCCTGGTGAGGAAATAATTGGAACTGTCTCTCTAGGTAATCATGGTATAACTATTCATAGGAGAGATTGTGAGAATGTTATCCCAATACCAATAGAGAGAAGATTACCTGTTGCATGGAACCAAGAGAATAAAGTTCTTAATAATTTCCCAATTCAACTCAGAATAGAAGTTATAGATAGAGTAGGGGTCTTAAAAGATATTCTTATGAGATTATCTGATAAAGGAATAAATGTTAGTGATGCAAATGTAAAAACCGCTTTTGGTAAACCTGCCATAATTAATTTATGTGTTGGTCTAGAAAGTTATAGCCAACTCCACAAAACTATTGATCAAATTAAATCAATGGCTGATGTCTTAGATATTGCAAGGGTAGGAATAAGTTGATTTAAACTTAAAAGAATTTTAAAATACTTTTTTTTTTATTTTCCTTTTATATAGCAAAAAAACAATCACCCCAGAAATAGAAGATAAAAATAATCCAACTAATAATGAACCCAAAATTAATCTTGATGAAAAAACACCTCCTTGTTCCCATAGTTCCTCTATTTTTGAATTTTTATCAATAACAATATCTGGATAATTGTTTAGTAAGAATGAACCAACTTTATAATTGAAAAAATATAAAGGTACATAAGTAAATGGATTACTTATCCAAGTACCAATTACGGCAAGAAAAAGATTTCCTTTAGCAACTCTTGCTAAAAATAATCCTAATAAAGTTTGAAAACCAAAGAAAGGAAAGCATCCGCAAAAGACACCAACTGCTACCCCCTTCGCATTAAAAAATGGAGTACCATCTTGTTTCAAAAATAATGATAGAATTTTTTTATATTTAGGATTCTTTATCAACTTCATTCTGAAATCACAATCAAGAAAGTTTTTATCTGGTAAGCCTATTTAATTTATCCATACTATAGTGAGAGATGGAATCAATTGTCGATAATGAAGATACTATAGCAGCAATAGCTTCGGCTATAAGTCTTGGCAAAGGAGGAATTGCAGTTATAAGAGTATCAGGGGGAAAAGCAATAAATTCTTGTAAAAATATTGTAGAAACAAACTCTAAATATGCTTGGGAGTCTCATAGAGTTTTTCATGGGTTTATAAAAAATAATTTAGAAAATAAATATATAGATGAAATTTTAATTTCAGTTATGCATTCTCCTAATAGTTTTACTGGAGAAGATATTGTTGAGTTGCACTGCCATGGAGGAGTAATAGTGGTAAATAAAGTGATGGAAACTTTATTATCAAATAACACTGGAGTAAGGATTGCAAATCCAGGGGAATTTAGTCAAAGAGCTTTTCTTAATGGCAAAATAGATCTCACTCAAGCAGAGTCAATTAATCAATTAATTAATGCAAAAAATCTTAAATCAGCAGAGTTAGCTTTCAATGGAGTAAAGGGAGAAATAAAGAAAAAGATTGATTTTATTAAAAATGATTTAATAGAACAATTATCAGAAATAGAAGCAAGAGTTGATTTTGATGAAGATTTTTCAGATTTTAATTATCATAGTTTTTCTAGGAATATTGAAAATATAAAAGAAAAAATAGAAACACTTATAGAAAGTACAAAAAGGGGGGCATACATTCATAATGGAATATCAATTGCTCTTATAGGCAAAACTAATGTTGGTAAAAGTTCTCTTTTAAATCTTCTCTCTAAAAAAGAAAAAGCAATAGTTACTAGTATTCCAGGAACAACTAGAGATATAATTGAAGTTAATTTGACCATAAAAGATATACCAATAAAAGTAATAGATACAGCTGGAATCAGAGAAACAGATGAATATATAGAAAATATTGGCATAGAGAAAAGTTTTGAAATGATTCAGAAATCAGATTATATTATTTATTTATATAGTCTTGAAGAAGGATTTAATAAGGATGATGAGAAAATCATAAGCTCAATACCAAAAGAAAAATTAATTACGATCTTGGGAAATAAAAAAGATTTAATTGATTTAAAGAAAGTAAATAAAAAAAAATTATCAAACTCAGTTTTAATGAGTATTAAAAATAATGAGGGTGAAAAAGATTTAGTCAAAAAGATAGTTAAAAAATGTGGATCAAAAGAATTTGAAAATATAGATATTTTTTTAAATGAAAGACAAATATCAAATCTAACTGATTGCCTAAAAAATTTAAATGATACTGATCCAATAATTACTCATCAATTACCCTTCGATTTATTATCCATTGAACTTAGAGATGGAATAAAAAACTTATCGAGAATTACAGGTCAAGAATTAACTGAAGATCTGCTAAATAATATTTTTTCAAAATTTTGTATAGGTAAATAAATTTTTATTAAATTACATAAATATATAAAGTAAACTTTAAAAGTTAAAATAAAATTCGTTATCTTATTTAAAAATTAGTGGATTTATACTCTCCAAATATATCTAGGATTATTGATGAATGGATTGAAGAAGATATCGGAAAAGGAGATCTAACATCTTCAGCGATTACCAAAAAAACAGGAAAAGCCCATTGGATAGCAAAAGAGGAAGGAATATTTTGTGGGGCTGGAATAATAAAAACAATTTTTAAAAAAATTGACGAGAAGATAGAGTGCAGATTTTTTATTAATGATGGTGAAAAATTTTTAAAGGATCAAAAACTTCTAGAACTAAATGGACCATCAAGAAGCTTATTGGCCAGTGAAAGAATAAGTCTCAATATCTCAATGCATCTTTCCGGAATATCAACTTATACAAAAAATATTGTAGATGTTCTAAAAGGTACAAATATACATTTAACAGATACAAGAAAAACTACTCCTGGTTTAAGAATATTTGAAAAGTATGCTTTTAAATGTGGTGGTGGTATTAATCATAGAATGGGATTATATGATGCTGCAATGATTAAAGAGAACCATATTGCATGGACTGATAACTTGAAAAATGCAGTTAAAAAAATTAGATTAAATACTCCATTTACAACTCATATTATTATTGAAGCAGAAAATATGAAGCAAGCAAAAGATGCAGTTTTAGCAGGTGCTGATAGTGTTTTGTTAGATGAATTTAATCCTGAATTACTTAAAAAAGGTATTAAAGAATTAAGAGAGTTATCAACAAATAACTCTAACAGAACAATTAAGGATAACTTAATAATAGAGGTATCTGGAATTAATCCAATAAAAATTAGTAACTATTTAATTGATGGAGTTGATTTAATTTCAACAAGTTCTTCAATTACTAAAAGTAATTGGATTGACTTTAGTATGCGTTATATTAATTAAATGAATCGCATAGCATTTTAATAATTCATGCAGGTAATTTTTAAAGAATTAACTAAAAGCTTTGAAGAAAGTCTTCTAGAAAGTCTTATAAAAAATGAAAAGAAAGAAGAATTTGAAAAAATTCGTAAAAATCTAATTAATCAAGCATCTAAGGAAGAATTTGGAGATTATCAATGCAACATATGTCTAGTTCTATCTAAGGTTTATAAAAGTAACCCTAGAGAAATTGCCATTGCATTTATTAAGACCCTCAAAGAAAATAAAAAGATATCTAATTTGTGTGAAAATTTAGAAATTGCAGGACCAGGTTTTATAAATATAAAATTAAAAAATAATATTTTGATTGAAGAAATAAAATCAAATATTAAATGCCCTAGAGCTGGTGTTCCTTTATCCAAGAACAACAAAAATAATCATTCCAAAAAAACAGTAATTGTAGATTTTTCAAGTCCTAACATTGCTAAAGAAATGCATGTAGGTCATCTAAGATCAACGATTATAGGAGATTCGATTTCGAAAATTTTCGAATTAAGAGGATATAATGTACTAAGACTAAATCATATTGGAGATTGGGGTACACAATTTGGAATGCTCATTACTCATCTTAAAGATTTATATTCAAGTAATCTCAAAGAAATAGATAAAATCAAAATTAGTGATTTAGTTGAATTCTATAAAGCTTCAAAAAAAAGATTTGATAATGAAAAAGAATTTCAAAAGAGATCTAGAGAAGAAGTAGTTAAATTACAAAGGGGGGATCAAAAATCAATTGAAGCATGGAAATTATTATGTAATCAATCAAGAAAAGAGTTTGATCAAATCTATAAAACATTGAATATAAAAATTAAGGAAAGAGGAGAATCTTTTTATAATCCGTTTTTAAAATCAATTATTAAAGATTTAAATTACAAAGAAATTTTAGTAGAAGATCAAGGTGCAAAATGTGTTTTTCTGGATGGCATGACCAATAAAGAAGGTAATCCATTACCACTTATTATTCAAAAAAAAGACGGTGGTTACAATTATGCTACTACTGATCTTGCCGCTCTAAGATATAGATTTAATAAGAAACCTGATGGAGATAATGCATCTAGAATTATTTATGTAACAGATCATGGTCAATCTAATCATTTTGCTGGAGTTTTTCAAGTCGCTAAAAGAGCTAATTGGATCCCTAAAGATTGTGAAGTAAATCATGTCCCATTTGGGCTAGTACAAGGGATTGATGGTAAGAAACTTAAAACGAGAGAAGGAGATACCATAAAACTCAAAGATTTATTATCAGAGTCAATTAAAAGAGCAAAAAAAGATCTATTAAAAAGATTAGAGAGCGAAAGTCGTTTTGAAACTAATGAGTTTATTTTAAATACTTCAAAAGTTATTGGAATTGGAGCAGTAAAATATGCCGATTTAAGCCAAAATAGAATAACAAATTATCAATTTAGTTTTGAAAAGATGCTTTCCCTTAATGGTAATACGGCGCCTTATCTTTTATATACACTTGTAAGAATTTCAGGAATTAATAGAAAAAATAATATGACTGAAGAGGCTCTAAAATTGGAATCTATTACATATAGCCATGATTTAGAGTGGAAGCTTATAAGAAAATTACTGAAATTTGATGAAGTTATAATTTCTATAGAAAAAGACCTAATGCCAAATAGACTCTGTAATTATCTATTTGAATTATGTCAGACTTTTAATAGATTTTATGATCAAGTTCCAATTCTCAAGGGAGATATGGATACAAAGATTTCAAGACTTACATTATGTGCTTTAACTGAAAAGACTTTAAAATTAAGTTTAAAGCTTCTTGGAATTGAATCCTTAGAGAGAATGTAATGAATGAATTTGATCAAATAAATAATCTTTCCCCTATCCCAAAAAAGGAAATAATAAATATGCAATCTTATTCTGCACCTCTAGAAAACAGAAGAAATTTATTGCGTTTAGATTTTAACGAAAATACTTTAGGTCCAAGTCAAAAAGTATATGAAGCTATCAAAGATATTAAGTTAAATCAAATTTCAATCTATCCAGAATATAACTTATTAAAAAAATTTCTATCGAATCACTATTATGAATCTAGGCAATTTGAGAATGAAGAGATAGGTTTGTTTAATGGAGCTGATGCTGCAATAAATGCGATATTCAATTCTTTTGGTGATAGAGATGAAATATTCCTGACCACAAATCCGACTTTTGGATATTATTCTCCTTGTTCAGAAATACAAGGTATGAGGAAAATAACTTGTACCTATGAAGGAGAAAATTTTCTTTTCCCAATCAAGCGGTTTGAAGAAAAAATTATTAAACATAAACCTAAATTAATATTTATTTGTAATCCCAATAATCCTACTGGTACTGTTTTAAGTGCACAAGAAATAATTAAATTAGCAAATCTGAATAAAAAATCATTAATTGTAGTTGACGAAATTTATGAGAAATTTAATGGTGATAGTCTTCTTCCAGTAATAGATTTTGAAAAAATTAAAAATATAGTTGTTATTCAATCCCTTTCAAAGACTGCTGGTTTAGCTGGTTTACGAATTGGCTTTGCGTTTGGACATAAAAGTATAATTAAATATATCAATAAAGTAACAGGTCCTTACGATGTGAACAGTTTTGCTGTTACTGCTGCATTAGCTGCCCTAAATGATAAATCTTATATAGAAAATTATGTTTCAGAAGTAAAAAAAGCGAGAGTATTAATTGAGAAAAAATTTGAATCAATAGCAATTAGGAAACATTTTGGTGGAGGAAATTATTTTTTAATTTGGCCAAACAAAAATCCAGAAATTTTGATAAGAGAAATGAGAGAAAATGGTATATTAATAAGACAGATGAAAAACAAAAAAGGTATTGAGAATTCTATTAGGGTTAGTATAGGAACTCAAGAACAAATGAGTCATTTCTGGAGTACTTATAAAAAATTAGATATTAATAATTAATCTTTGAAAATATAAATAGTATTTTTATCAATTCTTTTCGAATTTATTTCAAAGCTTTTACCAAGATATTTGACTTTAAAATCTTGCATATTTTCAAGAAAAGAATCAGCATTAGAAAAATCACAATTATCACTAATATTCTTGCCTATCAAAAAATGAACAGGAACAACAATTGATGGCTTTAATGTTTTTACTATTTCTGAGGCTTCGCTACCGTTATAAGATTTGAATCCTCCTCCGATTGAAATAAATAAAATATCTGGACGAGACAAAATAATTTGACTATTTATATCCATTTCACCCGCAGCTCCACCCATATGAACTATTTTTAAATTATTCTGCTCCCAACTCCAAACCGTAGCCATCCCCAATCTTCTTCCCCCAACTCTATCATGAGGCACCTCAATTCCATTTAATAATATATCTTCAAATTTATAAACTCCAGGTTCTACAAACATCAACTGATTATTTGGATTATATCCTTCATCCGCTAGTTTTGAACTAGCTAAAATAAAATCAGCATTTACGCCTTTTGGCTCATTTAAATCACTTGCACAACCAATAGCCTTAAAGGGATTTATAAGAACTGATTTTTCTTTTCCTTTAATTAAAAAACTACCATGACCTAAACTTTTTAATAACAAATCACCTGCCATCGCGGATGAGGGTATTAAAAATACAAATAATATAAAAAGAAAAAATTTTTTAAGTTTGATAATACTCATAGAAAATATTTATAATGTAATTTTACTTCTGTTCGGCCATATTTAGAAAATTACTAATTAATTTATGACCGAATTGTGTTAGAACGCTTTCTGGATGAAACTGAACACCGTGTAATTTTTTATATTGTTTATGAGAAATAGCCATAATTGTTGAATCCTCTAAAGTTGCAGTTATCTCAAAACAAGATGGTAGAGAGTTTGAATCTACTATAAGACTATGATATCTAGTAGCAACAAATGGACTATCAATATCTTTGAATAATCCTTTTTTATTATGAATAATTTTTGAGGTCTTTCCATGCATTAATTCTTTACCAACTATTACTTTACCGCCATATGCTTGAGCTAATGCTTGATGACCTAAACAGACTCCTAATATTGGAATTTCCTTTGATAAGTTTTGGAGAATTGGTAAACAAATACCAGACTGATCTGGATTCCCTGGACCAGGAGATAATAAAATACCATCAGGATTAAGATGACTTATTTCTTCTAAAGTAATTTCATCATTTCTTTTTACTAATAATTCTTTTGTTATGTGATGATCTACAGAAAGCTCTCCTAAGTATTGAACAAGGTTATAAGTGAAACTATCATAATTATCAATAACTAGAAACATATCTTTTTCAATTTAAAAATAGTAACTTTATTTTAGGAATAAATAAGCATATACCAATAATAACAGAATTAATTGAAGCTAATAAAACAGCTCCTGCTGAACAGTCCTTTGCAATTTTAGCTAGATTACTAAATTTTTTTTTAATCACTAGATCAACTAAAGATTCTATTGATGTATTAAATATTTCTAAAGTTAATACAGAAAAAATAGTCATCAGCAAAATCAAATAATCGCTTTTATCAATTTTAAGAATAGAAGCTAGGATTAAACCAAAAAGAGCAAAAAAAACTTGAATTTTAAAATTTCTTGAATTTTTAAATGTATATTTAATCCCATTGAAAGCATATTTAAAACTTATTAAAACATTGTTAGATGTCATGTATGCACCTCTTCTACTTTTTAAAATTTTTGCTTTTCTCTTCATTTATGGTTTTTTAATAAAATTTTTCAATCTAATTTTGAAATTAAATATTCTTGAAAATTTAACATATTATCTAATTCATAATCATCATTATGTTCCCATCCCAAAAGATGTAAGAAGCCATGACTTGCTAAACAAAGCATTTCTTTTTTAAGAGAGTGATTAAATTCTAAGGATTGTTTAAAAGCCGTTTCCAATGATATAAATAAATCTCCTAGTTCAATAAAATTTAAATTTATAGTAGTATCTTCATCGGAAATAATTGGGAAAGACAAAACATCAGTAGGACCAGATTTATTCATCCACTTTTGATTAATAAAAGAAATTTCATTATCATTAATAATCTGCAAACTTAAAGAAAAAATTTTTTTGTCTAAAATAAGATTTGGGAAAAACGTCTTTTTTTCATCTAAAATTATTTTAATCCAACATAATAATACTTCTTCCCAAAAAGCCGATTCAAAAATATGATTATCTGGCTTATTTAGAAAATGATCTGATAAATTAGAAAAATCATTACATTTAAAGACTAAATCTATTTGTAAGTCATATAAATCTTTTTGATTCATACTTCCATTAAACAGGTATATTAGGCTTTCCTAAAGTAGCAATTAAAATTAAAAGTCCGATCAAAATTAAAAAAGTAATTGAAAAGTGAGAAATACTTTTAGATCCCTTCCTTACCATATTTCTCATAGCAAGTTTTATAAAGCTAGGAGGAGAAACTTTCTTCTCTAAATTATCATTTTTATTTGCCATAAGTTTATTGAATAGAATCTTTAGAAGAAATATTCATACGTAATAATTCATGAATAAATTGATCTAAACCTCCATTTAGAACACCATCTAAATCATTAGTCTCTTTCATAGTTCTTAAATCCTTGACCATTTGATAGGGATGAAAAACATAATTTCTAATTTGATTACCCCACGCAGCTTCAACAATATCACCTTTAATATCAGATATTTCAGAAGCTCTTTGTTCTTTAGCTATTACTAATAATTTAGCTTTAAGCAATAACATTGCTTTCTCCTTATTTTGTAACTGAGACCTCTCTTGAGTACATCTTACAGCGATTCCTGAAGGCAAATGTACAATTCTTACTGCTGTTTCTACTTTATTAACATTTTGTCCTCCAGCTCCACCTGATCTACTAGTTGTAATTTCTAAATCTTTATCAGGAATCTCTAATGAAATACTTTGATCTAATTTAGGCATGACCTCAACCCCAGCAAAACTAGTTTGTCTTTTACCATTTGCATTGAATGGTGAAATTCTTACTAGTCTATGAGTACCTTTTTCATTTTGAAGATAACCATAAGCATATTTACCATCAACTTCAAAAGTAACGCTTTTAATACCTGCTTCTTCTCCTTCAGATAAATCAGTAATTTCTAAGCTCATTCCATTATTATCTGCCCATCTTGAATACATTCTTAATAGAATTTCGACCCAATCTTGGGCATCAGTTCCTCCTGCACCAGCATTAATAGAAACAATAGCAGCTTCTTTATCATATTCCCCACATAATAATCTTTGAAATTCCCACTTATCTAAATTCTCCCGTAAAGTTATTAACCCTTGATATGACTCAACAATCATCTCTTCTTCAGGCTCTAAGGAATAAAGCTCAAGAGAAGCTTCAGCATCAGAAATATACATTTTCCATTTATCTAACAATTGAAGTTGATCTCTAACATCATCAAGATTAAGCATATGTTTTTTTGCATCTGCCTGATTACCCCAGAATTCTGGTTGAGCTGCAATTTGCTCTAACTCTTTTCTCCTAGCTACTAAATTGGGGACGTCAAAGACAATCCTGAGCATTACCCAGGCGCTTGGTTAACTCTGAAAGATCTTTTTTAAATTCTGTTATATCTATCAAAATAGAATTTAATTGTTATTTATAATCTAACAAGCACTTTTATTTAATAGTATAAAGTAAATAATTTTTTAAAAAATGTCTAAGGTTGAAATTTATACTTGGCGATTTTGCCCATTCTGCATACGGGCAAAATCCTTACTTGAGAAAAAAAATATACCTTTTACTGAACATAAAATAGATGGTGATGATAATGCAAGGGAACTCATGATGGAGAGAGCTAATGGTAAAAGAACAGTTCCTCAAATTTTTATTGATGACAAAAGTATTGGTGGTTGTGACGAACTTTATGAATTAGAAAAAGAGGACAAACTGGACTTATTAATTAGTTAGATAATATGAAATTTCTATTTGTAATAGACCCAATAAAAAATATAAATCCATTAAAAGATTCATCTGCAGCATTAATGCAAGCTTCTTCTAAGAAGAAGATAGAAGTATGGACTTGTACTCCTCAAGATCTAGAGGCAAGAGGAGATGAAGTATGGGCATCATCCATGAGAGCTGAAGTTTGTCCATGGGTTTCTTTTAAAGAAAATAAATGTATCCCTCTTGCTGAATTTAATTGTATTTGGATGAGAAAAGATCCGCCAGTAAACGAGGCATATTTATATGCAACTCATCTTTTGGAAGTAGCCGAAAGAAAAGGAGTAAAAGTTATAAATAAGCCTTCATCATTACGTGCTTGGAACGAAAAATTAGGAGCATTGAGGTACAGTCATTTGATGGCTCCAACAATAGTTGCAAGTAAAGTAAAAGATCTTATTAATTTTGCACAAATTAATCATGATGTTGTTGTTAAACCACTTGGAGGGAAAGGAGGTCAAGGAGTTATTCGTCTAACAAAGGATTCTCCAGGTATTAAAGCAATGATTGAATTAATAACATCGCAAGAAGAATTACCCGTAATGATGCAAAAATTCATTCCTGAAGTAAAAGAAGGGGATAAAAGAATAATTATTGTTAACGGTGAGCCAATTGGATCAATAAATAGAATCCCTCAAGGGGGCGACTTTAGGAGTAATTTAGCTATGGGAGGTAAAGCCGAAAAAACAAACCTAACAGCTCAAGAAAAAAAAATTTGTACTGAGTTATCTCAACAGTTCAAAGATGAAGGTTTATTCTTTGTTGGTATAGATGTAATAAATGGGATGCTGAGTGAAATTAATGTAACAAGTCCAACAGGATTAAGAGAGATAGAAACCTTATCTAACAAAAGCGTTTCAGATCAAGTAATTGAAAAATTATTAGAAATTATTTAGTTGTTCTGGCAAGAAATATTTGCTTCACTAAAGATTTAAATTTAAGTTGAATCTCCTCAATTTCTTTATTAGAGATAGAACCTTTTACTAACCCTGAACCAGCCGTAAATTCTAGATTCTGGTCAATATAACGTGCGCCTCTTATAGCTACTCTGAATTCTGAATTTCCTTCAGAATCTACCCACCCTATTGGCGAAGCATAATTTCCTCTAGAAAATGGTTCAAGTGTGTTTATCCAATTCATTGCTTCCTTTTTAGGGGATCCACAGACTGCTGGAGATGGATGCAAAACTCTAAGCAAGTCAAAAGGGCATATATTATGAATCTTGGAATATACCAAAGTTTGTAAATGAGAAATATCTCCAAAAGAAGTTACCTTTAATGAACTTTTTGTATAGTTATTGATCTTTAAAACTTCCAAAGATTTAATTAAATACTGTATTACATAATTATGCTCTTTTATATCCTTAGAGCTTTCCATAAGAGAATCCGTATTCAAATCACTTGATAATGTTCCAGCAATAGCTTCTAAAACCAAATCAGGTTTCATAAAAGAAAACAATTTTTCTGGCGATGCTCCAAATATAATATCTTTGCTATTTCTCCTCCAAACATATCTACAAGTATTTGGTTGATTAGTTTTTAATTTTTTCAAAATATTTATTAAATTTAATTTATTTTTAAATTCAATTTTGACTCTTGAAGCTAAGACTATTTTGTCAAGGTTACCTTCCTCTACTAATTTAATTCCCTTACTTATTAATTTCTTAAGATTATTATTTGATAATTCTAAAGAATTCAAAAAATTATTCATCTTAGGATAATCAAAACTATTTTTACTTTTTTGATTTTTTGAATTTAAAATCTGATCCCTTATTGACCATAGTTCTTCAATTAATGTCCTCAAAGATGATTTACCCTCGATATGTGCATTTATTCTCAACCAACAATTCTTTTTATTTTTAATAATCAATATTTTTGGTAAAATAGCCTCTAAACCAGGTACGTCAAACAAACAATATTTTTTCTTTAGATTCTCTGAAAAAGAAAACAAATAAATTATTTTTGAAAGAGCAGAGGTATTTGATTCTTCAGTCAAATTTATTAGATTATTAAAGGTCTCAAAGTTAAATTCTTTCGCTAATTTAAATTTTTTAGGACCTTCTAAAGTTAGATATTTACATTTCTCAAGGGCTATATATGACATTTTATTATCCTCTTCCCAAAAAGAAGAAAAAGAATATTTATCAATAAAAAATTCATATACATTAAATAAATCAACACAAGGTATCTCCATACAAATACTTACCAATCCGGAATCGCCCCCTTTCTTATCGAAATTGGAAAAAACGCTTTTTAAAAAATCTGAAAAGTTTAAATTATTTTTCATCACTTATTGAAAATAACTAAAAATCATGCATTAAAGTAAAAAATATAACTCAATTTATAAACTATATTTAATAATTATAGTTTTTCTTAACTACATTAATAATGAATGAAAGAAATAAAAGTTTATGGAAACAAGCAATAAAATGGCCTCTGTATTCAGTAGCCATTTTACCAGTTTTTATTTCAGGAGCTTATACCCTGAACTCTTTCAAAAATGTAAAAATATCTAATTTAATAGCATTCACAATCGCTGCAATATTAATACTAATTTGGGAAAATCTAACTAATGATTTATTTGATGCAGAAACAGGAATTGATGAATTTAAATTTCATTCCATTGTGAATCTTGTCCGAAGTAAAACAATAGTTTCAATTACTGCTTACACATCACTATTGATTGGATTAGTAGTAATTACCATTATTTCAATTTCAACGAGTATCAATGTATTGCTATTAGTCGGCGCTTGCTGCTTCTTAGGATATTTATATCAAGGACCGCCTTTCCGTTTAGGCTACCAGGGTTTAGGAGAACCATTATGTTGGTTAGCTTTTGGCCCCTTAGCTTATGGAGCTGCATTAATTGCATTAAATCCGTCAGATATATATATGATTACTATTCCTTGGAAAGAATCATTATTACTTGGTTCAGGATCCTCATTGGCAACCACACTAGTACTATTTTGCTCTCATTTTCATCAGATCAAAGAAGATAAAAAACATGGCAAAAATTCACCTTTAGTTCGTTTAGGAGCGAAAAAAGGAGCTAAAATTATTCCTTGGATAGTTTTTATAATTTACGTTTTCCAACTTTTTATAATAATTAACGGATTTATTCCGATACTTTGTATTCTTTTTCTTATAAGTTTTCCTCAGTCATTAAAGCTTATAACTTTGTTGAAATATTCATATAACAAACCTGAAGCAATAAAAAATTGTAAATTTATTGCTATCAAATTTCAAACTCTAAATGGAATTGGATTAATAGCAGGATTGATAATAGATTACTTGATTTATAAATGAACTTAACTTTTAAAAAAAAATCTTTTTTCTTTAAATTATCATCGAAAGTGGATAATGCAAATACAACATATAAATATAAATCTGGTTGGATAATTAAATTAAAAAATGTGGAAAAGGGAGTTGGTTTTGGAGAAGTAAATCCTCTAAGAAAACAAGATTTAGATGCATGTCAAATACAATTAAATCAGATTCCCAAATATTTAAATTCAAAAAATATATCTGAGTTAATAAAGAATTTCCACCCGTGCATTCAATCAGCTATAAACTCTGCATTAGCTGAAATTGAAAGAAAAATAAATTTTAAGGAAAATTATGACTTTAATGAAATTGATCAAACAGCAATACTTTTAGATCCTCATAACGCACTTAAAGAATTAATGATACTAAAAGGCAATAAACTTTTGAATGAGAAATCACTCACTATTAAATGGAAAGTAGGCATACAAGATAATTCCTCCGAAGAAAAAACTCTTATAGAGATACTAAATCATTTAAGAAGTAATATAAAATTAAGAATAGATGCAAATGGTTCTTGGAAAAGAGAAATAGCTAATAGATGGGTTAATATTTTGAAAGATATTGAAAATATAGATTGGCTAGAACAACCTCTTTCTAGAGATGATATTGAGGGTTTAAGAGAACTTAATAAAAGAATGCCAATTGCTTTAGATGAATCACTATTAAAGTATCCAAATTTGATTAATGAATGGGATGGCTGGCAAATTCGAAGACCTTCTCAAGAAAGAAATCCTATGCATCTTTTAAAAGAGTTAAAAGATAAAAAAGGTTTTAGATCCCTAAGCACTTCTTTCGAGACAGGAATAGGCAGAAGATGGCTTTTTCATTTATCGTCTTTACAGCTATTGGGACTAACTCCCAAAGTTCCTGGTTTGGCTTTGAAAAAAAATCCTAATTCTTTTCTTTTCTTAAATGATGCTCAAAAGATATGGGATCAACTATGAAAAATAAAATTTATATTATTGAAGTTGAAAATAATGAAAGTGATTCTATGAAAAAAATTCTTGCAAATATAAACGATAAAAAAATAACCTATATAAAAAATAAATCATATAAAACTGAAGAAATATTAGAGAATATTGATATAACTGGACCTGCAATTATCTTAAATAGTAGTGGCAGTAGTGGTAAGCCTAAAAAATGCATACATAGTTTAGAAAATCTCAATTCGTCTGCTAAGGCATCTGGAATTTGGCTTGAAAAGCAAGGATTTAAATTACAAAACTGTTTAATTTTTAATACTTTACCCTTGAATCATATCAGTGGATTAATGCAACTATTTAGAAGCAAAATATGGAATTGTGATCATATCAATATTTCTCCTAAATCAATTAAAAAAACCAAGGAATTATTAGTCTTTACGAATAAGATTAAAAAAGAAAATCAACATCTTATAACATCATTAGTTCCAACACAATTAAAAAGACTTTTATCTGAAAAAGATGGGATTAATTGGTTAAAAATTTTTGATTTAATTTGGGTTGGTGGTGCATCTATATCTAGTGAAACTTCTCGCAAGTGCAGACTAGAAAAAATAAATTTAGCACCCTGTTACGGATCAACTGAAACTGCTGCCATGGTTACAAGTTTAAAACCTAAGGAATTTTTAGAAGGGATTGATAATGTTGGAGAAATACTATGTGATATAAATTTAAGAATTAGTAAAAAGGGTTTAATCCAAATCAAATCAGAAAGAATAGGAATTGAATTGATTGAACCTTATAAAACTAAAAATTTCAAAGATAAAAACGGTTGGTGGGAAAGCAGTGATTTGGGGGAGATCCAGGAATTGAATGATTCTTTCTATTTGAAATTTATTAGCAGAATAGATAATGCTTTTAATTCTGGAGGTGAAATAGTTTTTCCAGAAGTAATTAAATTACGATTAAGTGAATTTATCTCAAATGAAAAAATTCCAGTAGAAAATCTTATGATTTCAAATATACCTAATAAAGAATGGGGAAATAAAATTGAAATCATCATTGATTTTAAACAAGAAACTAGTAAAAAAGATATTGAATATTCATTAGAACTATTAAAAAAATTTTCTAAAAATTGGCCAAAACATGAGACCCCTGAAACCTGGATTATTGGCACGAATCAATCAAATTATATTAAAAAATCTAATTTGATAATTGAAAAATAGTAACTCATGATAATTAACACTCTTTTAAATTAGTATTTATATTGGAAGCCTCTATCCACCTCTCCAGTTGATCAGGTAATTTAACTTTCAATTTTGAATCAACATCTAAAGAACAATGGATAATTTTTCCTTCAGCAACATTAATTTCATCCTTTAAAAAAAATGTATTTACTTGAAATAAGTGATTATTAATTTTTTTGGGAAATATCTTAATTGAAAGCAAATCGCCAATTTTAATAGGAGATAAAAAATTAGCTTCACAATTTACTATGGGCAATATAATTTTATTTTCGTGAGAATTGACATCAGGAAAAATATCTTGATGCGGAATACCATAAATATCGATACTTTCTTCCCAACTTTCATGTGCCCATCTTAAAAGGTTATGAAAATGTATCACTCCAGCCGAGTCACAATCACCAAACCTTACTTTCTTCTTCAATATCAACCAATTATTAGGTTTCATTAAAAGATTTACCTGTCTACAGATCCCATAATGACATCAATAGAGCCAAGTATTGCCATGATATCCGCTATTTTGGCTCCCTTGAGTATGTGAGGCAATATTTGTAGATTGTTTAAATCAGCAGCTCTAATTTTGAATCTCCATGGGGTAACATCATTATTTCCTTGAATAAAAACTCCAATTTCCCCTTTACCAGATTCTAATCTTGTATATAATTCACCATTAGGAATCTTAAAAGTTGGGGCCACCTTCTTAGCTACGTATTGATAGTCAATACCAAATATTTCGCTTTTTTTATCCTCTGTAGCCATACGTTTAGCCTCTAAATTTTCTGTTGGACCACCAGGAATCATTTCGCAAGCTTGACGAATAATTTTTAATGATTGTCTCATTTCTTCTACCCTCACTCGATATCTGGCATAACAGTCACCTTCTTTTTCTGAAGCGATTTCCCAATCAAAATCGTCATAACATTCATAATTATCAACTTTTCTCAAATCCCAAGAGACTCCAGAGGCCCTAAGCATAGGCCCAGAAAGTGACCAATTAATTGCTTGATCTCTTTCTATAGTTCCAAGACCTTCAATTCTTTTCTTGAATATAGGATTATTTGTTATTAGTTTTTCATATTCATCAATCTTTGGAGCAAACCAATTACAAAAATCAAGGCATTTTTCTAACCATCCGTAAGGTAAATCACAAGCAACACCTCCTATTCTAAAAAAATTATTATTTATCAATCTTTGTCCAGTAGCAGCTTCCCAAAGGTCATAAATCATTTCTCTTTCTCTAAAGATATAAAAGAATGGAGTTTGAGCTCCTACATCTGCTAGAAATGGACCTAGCCATAAAAGATGATTTGCAATTCTATTGAGCTCCAACATTAGAACTCTTATATAACTTGCCCTTTTGGGTACAACAATATTCGCCAATCTTTCTGGTGCATTTACTACAATTGCTTCATAAAACATTCCGGCTGCATAATCCATTCTGCTTACATAAGGTACATACATAACGTTTGTCCTGTTTTCAGCTATCTTTTCCATGCCTCTATGCAAATATCCAATTACGGGCTCACAATCTATTACATTCTCACCATCAAGGGTTACAACTAACCTTAAAACTCCATGCATAGATGGATGATGAGGGCCAAAGTTGACCACCATCGGTTCTGTCCTAGTCTCTAGTTGAGCCATTAATAATTTAACCTCTTTTTAAATCTTAGTAGAAAGTTATGCAAACTGACCTTTATGATTCATCTTTATTCAATCATAAGTCAGTGATGACAGATGAAATTTTAGTTTCTGTAGATCAATATCCCTTAATATCAGACAATAAACTAACAGCTATAGATGCAACTTTAGGTGGTGGTGGACACTCATATCAATTATTAAAAAAATATCCTGATTTAAAAATAATTGGACTAGATCACGATCCATTCGCAAGGAAGTCAGCATTTATTAAGCTTGAAGAATTTAAATCGAGGATTGAAATACGTCCCTCAAATTTTGCGAACTTTGAGCCAAAAGAAAAAGTTTCTTTTGTAATAGCAGATCTTGGAGTCAATAGTAATCAGATAGATAACCCACAAAGAGGATTTAGTTTTCAAAAAGATGGGCCTTTAGATATGCGAATGAATCCTTTACTTGAGATGAATGCAGAGAACTTAATTGAGAATTTAAGCGAAAAAGATCTAGCTGATTTAATTTTTAAATTTGGTGATGAAAGATTATCACGAAAGATTTCTAGGAGAATCAAAAAAGATTTAAAAGAAAAAGGCAAATATTCAGGGACAAAAGATTTAGCCTATTCCATTGCTGGTTGTTTCCCACCTAAACAAAGATATCGGAAAATTCATCCTGCGACTAGAACATTCCAAGCACTAAGAATTGCTGTAAATAAAGAAATCGAAGCACTAGAAAAATTCTTAGAGATTTCTCCAGATTGGCTTTTACCCGGGGGAATAATTTCAATTATTAGCTTTCATTCCATAGAAGATCGGCTGGTGAAAAATTCTTTTAAGAGTGATAAAAGATTAAAAAATCTCACAAAAAAACCAATTACACCAAATGAAAAAGAAATTGAAAATAATAAAAGATCTCGAAGCGCAAAATTAAGAATTGCTCAATTAAAATAGTAATATCTCAGCGTAATAATTTAATAGAATCTGTAATTATCTCAATTGATTTTTCTATATCTTCTGTAGTAGTCATTAAACCAATACTTAATCTTAATGAAGCCTCTGCTTCTTTATAAGATCTTCCTAAAGCTAGTAAAACATGCGAAGGCTCACCATTACTACATGCTGATCCACTAGAACAGATTATTTTGGATTTCAAACTTTTATGTAATTTTGAACCGTTAACATCAAGTACGGTCAAATTCAAATTATGAGGTAATCTTTCTTTCATTGACCCATTAATTTCAACTCCAGAATTATTATCTAATAATCCCTTCAAAAGTTTATCTCTATAAAACAGAAATTTCTGAATATTTTTTTTTTGATTTAAAACTGCTATTTCTATTGCTTTAGTAAAACCTACTATCAAAGGAAGTGGCAATGTTCCTGATCTTAAACCGAATTCTTGGCCTCCTCCTAAAACTAAAGGTTGAATCTCAATATCTCTATCAATCAAAAGTATTCCTACCCCTTTAGGACCATATATTTTATGGGAGCTAATTGTTAACATATTTGCTACTGAATCAAGGCTATCAAACTCCAGACAACCTAAACATTGAGCATAATCAGAATGGAGAATTATATCCCTTGAACTGCATATTTCTGAAATTTCTTTCAAAGGCTGAATAACTCCTATTTCGTTATTTGCCATCATGATACTTACCAAAAATGTATCATCTCTTATACAGCTAACAAATTTTTCTAATGAAACCAAACCATCTTTTTCTGGACTAATTTCAGTAATATGAAACCCCTCTTTTCTTAATTGATCTAGGGGCTCTAATACAGCTTTATGCTCAGTTTTGAGAGTAATAATATGACCATAATTTTCTGTTTCTTTATAATAATTCCTCGCAAAACCCAGTAAAGCCAAATTATTAGATTCTGTTGCTCCACTAGTAAAAATTACTTTCTTTTTTTTTAGAAATAAAAATTCTTGTATTTTTTCTCTTGAGACTTCTAATATGGCACTTGCATTAATTCCTCCTAAATTAGATTTACTCGAAGGATTTGAAAATATTTCACTCCAATAAGGTGCCATAGAATCAACAACATCCTCTAAACAAGGGGTTGAGGATTGATAATCTAGTAGTATGGGTGTTGAAAGCATCATATTTAGTATATAAAATTATTATTAGGCTAAAGAAAAAATTTAATTCAAAATTAAAAAATGAATGAAACTAATCAAATAAATAATGAAGCAATTAGAAAATCAAAAATTTTATTGGTAGATGATGAGCCTGGTTTAAGAACAGCTGTAAAAACATTTCTCGAAGACGAAGGATTTGAAATTTTTATTGCGGTTGACGGTGAGGATGGATGGGAAAAAGCTCAAACAATTTTTCCAGATCTAATTATTAGCGATATTATGATGCCAAGATCTAATGGTTATGCTTTATTGGAAAAAATAAGAGGAGATGAAAAGCTAGGAGGAACTCCAGTTATTTTTCTTACAGCAAAAGGAATGACTTTAGACAGAACCCAAGGATATCTTGCAGGTATTGATGATTATATTGCTAAACCCTTTGATCCAGATGAATTATCTGCAAGAGTTAAAAATGTAATTAATAGGCAAGAGAGATTACTCAAAGAAGCAGCCCGATTTGCTGATATTGATGTTAGTAGAATGGCAAAACAGATCACTGAAATAAAATCTATGCTTACAGATCAGAATCCGCTCAATCAAGAAAATTCCATAGATATTCCAAGTTTTACGCCAAGAGAAGCAAGCGTACTTCAACTTGTGGCAGAAGGCCTGATGAATAAAGAAATCGCAAGACAACTTGAAACATCTATTAGAAATGTTGAAAAATATGTAAGCAGGCTTTTTATTAAAACAAGTACATCTAGCAGAACCGAATTAGTCCGTTATGCACTTGAAAATCACCTAGTAAAATAATTTATTTAACTTTCTTAAATTCAATTAATTTGGAAAAATAAAATGGAGCTTGATTTAATTTCTTTTGAACTACAATAAAACCTTTTTCATTAGCAGCATTAATAATCCCTATTTCTCTTAATGTATAAGCTCTAGTAGTTTTACTTGGCCCGGGAAACAACTTTCCAATATTCTTTAACATCGCCAATATTGGAGTATAAGGGGCAAAACTAACTATTAGTTTCTCTTTACTCAAGTCACATAAATGTCTGACCATTTCTTCAGCTACTGGTTGCGGATAATGAATAAATACATCTAAACAAATGACAACATCAAATAACCCTTTTAACTGTTCAAGATCACTAGTTAAAAATTTAATTTTTCTTTGACTTAAACCTAATTCATTAATGCGTTTCTTTGTTTCTTTAATCATTTCAGAAGATATGTCACTAACCTGCAAATCTTTAATACCAAGTCTTAGTAAAGGAATAGCTAAACTTCCAACACCACATCCAGCATCACAAAAAGTCTTACTTGTTAATTCAGGATAATTTTTTACGTATGAGACGACATCATCGACGGTCTTTTGATGACCTTTTCTAATATTTTTCTGCACTGTATTGATTTCTTCTGATTTACTATAGATTTTTCTCCATCGATCAAAACCAGTCCCATTGAAATACTCCCTAACTTCACTTTTTTCAAGATTTTTATTAGACATCATAAAAATTCATACAAAATTAATCTTTTTAATACTAACTAACTAGCGCACCAGTAATTGCACGTCATTATAAGAAAAGAATTGATTTGTTATTTTGTCAGACTTGAATTCCAGCAATATTTATAAAATTGCTGTAGTAATGGGAAGTGATTCAGATCTAAAAACTTTGAAACCTGCAATTGATATACTGAATGAATTTGGAATAGAAACTGATGTTTGTATACTTTCTGCACATCGAACCCCAATGGAGATGATGGAATATGCAAAAAAAGCAGAATCAGAAAATATAAAAGTTATTATCGCAGGGGCCGGTGGAGCTGCTCACTTACCTGGCATGCTAGCTTCACTCACATGTATCCCCATCATAGGCGTACCAGTAGAAAGTAAAACTTTAAAAGGAATTGACTCCCTATTATCAATTGTTCAAATGCCTGCAGGGATTCCAGTAGCAACAGTGGCAATCAACGGCGCAAAAAATGCTGGTTTATTAGCAATTCAAATCCTTAGTTTATTTGATAAAGCTTTAAGAGTAAAAATTAAAAAATTTAGAGAGAATCTCCATGCACAAGTAAGAACTAAAAATAGTAAATTGTCTGCTATGGGGGCTGATAATTATCTGAAAACTGACTAGATGGTTTTTTATAAATTAAAATCTTTCAAGTAAATTCTGTTCTCTAAGATAATTAATAACTTTTTCAACAGAATCATTTAACCCTAAAGAACCTGTATCAACAACTATTTCTGGATTTGCAGGTATCTCATATGGACTGGATATCCCGGTGAATTCTTTAATTTCTCCTAAACGTGCCTTTTTATATAAACCTTTAGTATCTCTACTCTCACATACTTCAATATCAGCAGCGCAATATACTTCAATAAAATCCTTTGATCCAATAATTTGTCTTACCTTATTTCTATCACTAATGAAAGGAGAAACAAATGCAGTAATAGTTATGATTCCCGCATTCATAAATAAATTCGCTACTTCTCCAATTCTTCTTATGTTTTCTTCCCTATCTTCATCAGAAAATCCAAGATCCTTGCATAAACCATGTCTAACATTATCTCCGTCCAATACATAAGTTGATAAACCATCCAAGTGTAAAACCTCATTCACAGCATTGGCTAAGGTACTTTTCCCAGACCCTGATAAACCTGTAAACCAAATTACCATTCCTTTATGTCCTCTCATTTTTTCTAACTTATTTCTATCAATAGTTAAGTTATGCCATTTTATATTTTTTCCTGAATTTTTTTGATTTAGTTCCGTCATCTTTTTATATTTCTAAAAGTAGAAATCTATTTTAACTCTTGACTCATGAATTTTGAAATCCTTCTTTGCGAAGAAACTCAATTGATTTGTTTACCATATCTCCTTGCAATTGAATATCTTCACCTATTACAGTTCCTCCAGTACCACAAAAAACTTTAATTTTTTTTAGTAATTCCTTAACTTCTATTTCATTTCTAATAGCTAAACCTTTTATTAAAGTTATGGTTTTTCCTTTTTTACCTTTTTTTTGTTTTGAGATATTTATTTTTGATATTTTTTTAAGATTCTCTTCTTTAGGTTTTCCTTTATAAATATTTTCTTGGTTATCAAATTCAATCCAATTTTTTTTTCCCATTATTTTTTATATAATCTATAGTTAGTTCATACTTATACTATAAAAAATTGGTAAGTACAATCTCTCGTCAGTATCAAAATAATAATAATGATGATTTAAATCAACCTTCAAAAGAAGGAAGATTTGGAAAATATGGAGGGCAGTATGTCCCTGAAACACTAATGCCAGCTCTTTTTGAACTGGAAGAAGCAGCATCTGATGCATGGAAAGATAAACAATTTGTTAACGAATTAAATCATTTGCTGAAAACTTATGTAGGAAGAGAGACCCCACTATATGAAGCTAAAAGACTTACTGAACATTACCAAACAAAAACCTCAACTAGCAGGATTTGGCTCAAAAGAGAAGACCTAAATCATACTGGTGCTCACAAAATCAATAATGCATTAGGGCAAGCTTTATTAGCGATAAGAATGGGTAAACAAAGAATAATTGCAGAAACAGGTGCTGGTCAACATGGAGTTGCTACGGCTACTGTATGCGCGAGATTTGGCTTGAAATGCATTATCTACATGGGAGCAGAAGATATAAAAAGACAATCGTTAAACGTTTTTCGGATGAAACTTTTAGGCGCAGAAGTTAAAGTTGTGACTTCAGGTACTGCAACTTTAAAAGATGCAACTAGTGAAGCTATAAGGGATTGGGTATCCAATGTAGAAACAACACACTATATTTTGGGTTCGGTTGCCGGACCACACCCATTCCCAATGATTGTTAGAGATTTTCATGCAGTTATAGGAGAAGAAGCTAAAAAACAATGTCTAGAATCATTTGGGTCATTACCTGACATTTTACTTGCTTGTGTAGGTGGAGGGTCCAATGCAATGGGTCTTTTTCACCCTTTTGTAAAAGACAAATCAGTTCGACTCATTGGAGTTGAAGCGGCTGGCAGCGGAGTCAATACTGAAAAACATGCCGCGACTATTACTAAAGGATCCGTAGGAATTTTACATGGATCAATGAGTCTTCTTTTACAAGATAAGGATGGTCAAGTACAAGAAGCACATTCTATAAGTGCAGGTCTTGATTATCCTGGAGTAGGTCCTGAACATAGTTATTTAAAAGATATAGGAAGAGCAGAATATGGCTCTGTGACTGATGCAGAGGCTTTAGACGCTTTAAAACTAGTAAGTGAACTAGAAGGAATTATCCCTGCACTCGAAACGGCTCATGCCTTTGCATGGTTAGAAAAATTATGTCCTACCTTAGATAAAGATACAGAAATAGTAATTAATTGTTCTGGGAGAGGAGATAAAGATGTTAATACTGTTGCATCATCTTTGGATATTAAATAATTAATATCTAGGAATTGTTTGATCAATATACTTGCTCCATCCATCTATACCTTCTTCAAGATTCCAAATCTCGTTCACGATATTGTTATCTAATGACCATTGCCCAAAATTATAACTTCTGATACCGGCATGACAAAGAACAACAAACTTTTTATCCTTTGCATCACTAATTTTAGTTTTTACGTACTCAGCTGAAACTTTACTCATTGGTAAATGTAGAAATTCCCTAGGAAAACAAGCAATTTGGAGCTCAGAATCCTCTCTAACGTCAATAATAATAGGATTTTCGTCTTCAGAATTAAACCATTCATTAAGGTCAAAAGCATTTAGAGTTTTCGGATAATTTCCCAATTGTTAGAATTAAATATTTGTTATTAACAATTTTATAAGTAAGGTTGAAAGAAGATGATTATTGTTAAAAAAAAATGAATATTAAATACTTAACCGTAATAACAATATTATCCTTATGCTGTATTTTTGGATTTGAAGAAATTTCTTACAGTTTAAATAAAGTAAGCCAAGATGATATTTCAGAATTAAAAATTTTGAAGTATTTACCCAAAGATAATAAAACAATCTTCATTTCAAATACTAAAAGTTCAAAAATCACTAACGTTATAAGAAAAAACTTTGGAATAAAGAATCAAGATAAGCTTGTTTTGATAAAAAATAGTTTATTGGCTTACCTAGGCATAGATTTAGGTAATAACAATTTAGAAGATATTTATGATAACGAACTTGCAATTACTACCTACGAAAATAAAGACAAAGATATAGATGATATTTTAATAATATTTAAAATTAAGGGGGGGAAAAATATAGATGATATTTTAAATCTCGCAGATAAAATTGATGAGCCTGATAAATTAATACAAATATTTAGAGAAAATAAATTAAATTATTTAAAATATATATATCGAACTAATGATAATTATATTATTACTTCCTCTAATAAAATCTTAATTCTTGATGCATTACAATCAATTAATATTGATAAAAATATTAGGAAAAAATATATCTCTTTGAAAGAAATATTGAATAATTTTAAAAATGTACATAATATCTTTTTAACTAATAAGTACAAAACAAATGAACTATTAAATAACAAAAATTATACTCTAAGAAAAGATGACTATTTAGTAACTTTGTTTGATTTCAAAGATAAAGATCTTTTATTGAAATCATATTTAGTGAATAATAACAAAAGTTCAGATTCTATATCTTATGAAAACATAGATAAAGTAAATGAACTAGACAAACAAAACTACCAAATATCAATTTATAATAACCTATTAGATTCTAATAAATATCTTGATAATATCAAAATAAATAGTTTTGAAAAGGATTTCATTAAAGAAATAAATA
>JAOOLH010000012.1 GCA_028408675.1 Prochlorococcus sp. AH-716-K03
TATTTTAAGTTATTTGGGTAATTACTTATTTCGATAATAAATTGTTTATACACAAATTTTTTTGAATGATGCTTAAAAAATAAAGCTACTTTTAGTTTTGTGTTTTATCTTATTTGAGATAATTTTTGGCATGTTAATAATTTACTTAAGAGTTTATATAAACAAAAAAATAGGCCCTAGCAATAAATGCGGAGCCTGAGTGATGGGGACTTTAATTATTACAGAAATTCCTATAGAGATCAACCCCACAAATAGTGCAAGAAAAATTTTTTAAATCACTATATATGGTACCTTGGATACTTTCTTGGTTCTTTTTTACATTTATGTTTGTACGATAGTTCTTATTCATCTTGTATTTTTACTGGGCTCCCTTGATCTGATTAAGTTAAGAGGTTGAAATTATTCATTCTTGAAAATCTTCTTCAAAGGATTTCATATCCTCATATAGTGTATTGAAAGACTTTTCTATTAATTCTTTGCCTTTTCTCGTGAGTTTTAAAATTGTTCTTCTTTTATCTTTTGGATCTTGATTTTTAGTAATAAGACCCAAACCAGCTTTGCCAAGTCTGTGATATCTACTTATATAATCTGTCATTCTTGAACAACTTGCTTTGCTCATTTCGAAGTATTTTTCGATATCATTTTTGCTGCAATTCTGATACGTTGCAACGTACCAAAATACTGCTATTGCCTGGAGAGGAACTTTCTGAGTGTTATCTAACTTCAGGAACAAAGTGAGGACTCTTAAAAAGTTATAATTTTCGTTGTCTATGTTCAATAACCCTTCAAGTTTTTCTTTAGTCATACTTTAGTTTTTTCTGTCTCTTTTTATATTTATAATAGCAGTTGATGTTTCGAGAATTAGATATAGATTCACTAGTGGATCTATATGAAGCATGATAATTTAATCATAACAATCGCTAAATTAATACAATAAGGATTTCTAATCCAGTGAATTATTCAATAGTTGAATAAAGCGTTTTGCAACACTTACCTTTTATTGTTTTTAAATATTAAATACAACGACTTTATTTGCGGCATTCTCTATTTCTATGAATGAAGAAGCATAGTTCGATTCAATAGACTTGATTAACAACCAATTAACTATGTTAACTATGGCTTTATACATTTTCAATTTTTATTCAAATCACCTTATTGATAAAATAAATAATAAATTTTATCAACTTACCCAAAACTTTTTAAAATTTTAAAACTTACTCGAATCCATTAATCATTTTTTCAGATTGATATCCCATTTTACGAATATTATATCGTAGGATTTTATATGTAGTTGTCAAATTAAAAGCTCAACAGAAAATTCATTAGAAAACTGTTTAATTAGTTGTGTATGGTCGCCTCCAATCAATGATTCAAAAAAACAAATTCGATAACTTACTAGATTTTGTAGTCTGTTGATGATTGACAGACGATCTAACATAGAGGGATAAAACCCTTCTTTTTTTATTTCCTCTTCAATGAAAGATTTCTTAGATAAATTTTTGACTCATGTAGAGAATATCAAGAAAAAATTCCACCTAAAAACTTGGCTGAAGTTTTAAGAGATTACGTAGATAGGTTAGATGGATGAGATTAGTATGACTAAGAGATAAAGAATAAGCTAAGTTAGATTAGAAAAAAAGAAATACCAAAAAAATGCTATAGCATTAAGTCCAAATATTATTCCAAAGAAAATATATGCAAATTTTTTACCAATAAAAGCTGTTTCTGGTTCAAGTTTTACTCTCATTTAGTACCGTGAATTTCGTGCTAAATTTAGCACCTTTTACAATAAAACTTTCTTCTTTGGATTAATATTACAGTCATTAAAATAGAGGTTGAAACCAGCCTTTAAATGAAAACAACCTCTATTAGGAATACTCAGTTTTTTATGTAGGATTTGGCTTTTTAAACCAATCTAATTAAATTCTCTGGTGGACTATCAATCATTTCTGATCCCTCCATTTAATTAAATAGAAATTACTACGGATAATATTTTCTGTATATCGGTATTAATACCAATTTTAATTTCTAAGCAGCTTCAGGCGTAAATATCTTAATCAATCACTGAAACTATCTGTAGTCATAAAAAAAAGCAGCCATGAGGCTGCTTCTAAATGGTGGCGGGGAGAAGATTTGAACTTCCGACCTTCGGGTTATGAGCCCGACGAGCTACCAGACTGCTCTACCCCGCGACATATACATAGCATACATGTGAAAGGGTTCTTTTTTTTCTTTTTTTAGGATTCTTGGAATTTAAGTTGTCCTTTTACTTCTATTTGAACACCTTCAGGTAACTTCAAGATTTTATCTTCAATGTCTTGTATTCTTAATTCAGAAACCCATTCTAATTGTTTCAATAAATGTAAGCCCACAGCCTGCTTGGCTCTTCTTGAACCATCTTCAACTTTTAAGGCTAAACCTATTCCTTCATTTACTTTACAAATACACTGTATTCCCTCTGCTCCTCCCTTGCTTATTACTTGACCATGCGAGGCCTGTATTACTTCGGTATCAAATTTATTTTTGTCGCTTAACATGACTGGATTAGTTGTTATAGCTCTACTTATTTGCTCTAATTCTGCGTTATCCGAACTACTTAGTAAAGAATACAGTTTTGCCATTTCTAGTAACTTCATATAAAGAGTTGGCGCACCGCAATCATCTCTTTCTGCATAAATATTCTCTAAAGGAATTTCAAGAAAGTCGGAAATTATTCTAAATATTTCCACTTGAAGAGGATGATCTCCTTTTAAATAACTTTCTAATGGCCAATTTAGTTTTTTACATGTTGCAAGAAATGCTGCATGCTTACCTGAACAATTATGTTGAAGTGGACTTGTTTTTTTTAAGGGGCACTTTAGATTATCGACGTCGATATCATATTCCCACAGGATTTTGAAAGCTTCTCTAGTATGTAATTTTGATCCACTATGCGAACCACACGATAAGGCTATTGACTTAGATGAATTGCTGATTTTTGATGATGCTCCACTACTCACAAACGGAATCGCTTGAAAGGGCTTTAAAGCTGATCTTATGAAGCTCTTATATTCTGGGTTTCCAGCACACATTAAAACTCTACCTTTTTTATCACTTATTACTGCATGAACTTTATGGATTGATTCAAGTTTTGAACCTCTCATTAAAATAACCTCTAATGGAGGATTGTTTGATGTATATAAATTTTTGAAATTAGAATTCATATTAGATAAATTTGTATTGGAAGAGCAAAATACCAGATAAAGCAAATAAAATAATAATAGATAAAACTTGAATTAAATTTTTTAAAATTGGCTTTACTTCTAAAAATGCTATTAATGATTCTTTCTCCTTTAAATTAACTGGTTTGATCCATACCTGTCCGTCATACCAACCTGATTCTTCATATTCTACTTTTTCAGAAGTTAATCTTTTGAATATATGATTCCAACCAAGATATAACCTTATAGATAAAAGAAATGGAATTGATAAGCTGCTAAAAAAGCTTAGTAAAATGTATTTTAAAGTAGAGGTTGCAAAATATACACTACCGGTAGAAATAATGATAAATAAAGTAAAAGTAACTAACCAGATCTTTAGTAATATTAATGAAAATGATTTTTTTGATTTTGGCCAAGAAAATATATTAGATTTTGATAATTCAATAAACTCATTAGTAGGTTGTTGCTCTTTAGGTACAGGGCAATTAGATTGATTCATCAATATTTTTTATGGGAATTTTAAATCATCTCCATTGCTCCAAAATGATTCAAGATCATAGAACTTTCTTATCTCTGGTTGAAATATATTTACTATCAGATCACCATAATCTAGTAGAGCCCATTTTGCTTCGTTAATTCCCTCTTTTCTAATAGGTTCGATATTACCTTTGTCTCTTAATTCCCCTTCTACTGATTTAGTAATAGATCTAACTTGAACATCTGACATTCCTTCAGCAATAAGTATCCATTCACTGAGGTATGAAACCTTATCAATATTAATCAATTTTATATCTTTAGCCTTCTTTTCGTCACATGCTCTAGCTGCCATAAGAACTAGTCTCTTATTGTCCATAAACGTTTTCACTTGAAACAGATTTGTTTGAACCTTCTTGCTGAGATAATTCTGATCTTGCTTTTTCAGCACTTTTTCTTAACGCTTCTAATCTGTCTTCAAAAATCCCTCTTTTTTTCTTTTTTCTAGTTTTTTCTATTAATTCTTTTAAAGCACCACCAAGACTTTTATAAGCATTTGGAATACTATATCCAAATCTGCAGGCAAGATCTATAGCTCTTTCATCTGCAAAAATAGCATCTTGGAGTTTTTTTTCTGAATTGTTTTTTATATATAGTCTATATCCTGCAAATCCTGATAAACCAAGTGCAAGCAATAATAGTAAGCCATCTTGTACCCATAACTCACCTATTGCTCCTCCAAGTCCTATGGCTAAAGCGGCCATTTCCCATCCATCTCTAGGAATTGCATCGTTTTGAATTTTTCCTACTTCATGCCAAAACAATAAATTTCTATGGTCAATTGCATAATTATCCCATTCTTCTAAGTCTATTTGAATTTCAACTTCGTCACGACCAATTTCCTCCAATGTGATTAGTGGAGGATCTATTGCTGCTGCTGCTTCAATAAAAACCCAGCTTTCATTCTCAGGAGGTAACAAACTTTTAAGTCTCTGAAGTTCGCTCATGAATTAAATTTCTTTATCAATACTATAGAAACAAATGTTGCTTTTCAAGTAACTTGATTAACATCTGATGATTTATAAGTAGCATTAAATAAATGAAATTTTCTAATTATGCCTCAAAGAGGTGATCTTAAAAGAATTCTTATTCTTGGCTCAGGTCCAATTGTTATAGGACAAGCCTGTGAATTTGATTATTCCGGTACTCAAGCTTGTAAAGCCTTAAGAAAGGCTGGATATGAAATAATTTTAGTTAATTCTAATCCGGCATCTATTATGACGGATCCTGAAATTGCTAATAAGACATATATTGAACCATTAACTCCAGAAATTGTTTCTCAGATAATTTTAAAAGAAAAGCCTGATGCTATTCTTCCTACAATGGGAGGTCAGACTGCCTTGAACTTAGCTGTCAAACTTTCTGAATCAGATTTCTTGATAAGTAATAATGTTGAGTTAATAGGGGCTGATTTAAAAGCTATCAATAAAGCTGAGGATAGGAAACTATTTAAAGAAGCGATGGAAAAAATAAATGTTAATGTCTGTCCTTCGGGAATAGCTTCTGATTTCTCTGAAGCTAGAGAAGTGGCTAAGCAAATAAATTCATATCCATTAATAATTAGACCTGCTTTTACTTTAGGTGGAGTCGGAGGTGGCATAGCGTATAACCTTGAAGAATTTAATGATCTTTGTAAAGCTGGTTTAGATGAAAGTCCTAGTAACCAAATTTTGATTGAAAAATCTTTAATTGGGTGGAAGGAATTTGAATTGGAAGTCATGCGAGATACCGCTGATAATGTAGTAATAATATGTAGTATTGAAAATTTGGACCCCATGGGTGTTCATACCGGTGACTCAATTACGGTGGCTCCAGCTCAAACATTAACTGACAAAGAATATCAAAGACTGAGGGATTTATCATTAAAGATAATAAGAGAAGTGGGAGTTGAAACAGGGGGTAGTAATATTCAATTTGCTATAAATCCGCAAAATGGAGATGTAATAGTTATTGAGATGAATCCACGTGTTAGTAGATCTTCTGCATTGGCTAGTAAAGCGACGGGTTTCCCAATAGCAAAAATTGCAGCATTGTTATCTGTAGGGTATACGCTTGATGAAATCATTAATGATATTACTAAAAAAACGCCTGCTTGTTTTGAACCTTCAATTGATTATGTCGTAACTAAGGTTCCAAGATTTGCTTTTGAAAAATTTAAAGGTTCTTCGAATATCTTAAATACAGCTATGAAATCTGTTGGGGAAACAATGGCAATTGGACGTTCTTTTGAAGAGTCCTTCCAAAAAGCTTTAAGATCTTTGGAAATTGGTATATTTGGTTGGGAATGTGATTCTATTGAAGATTTTTATAGCGAAAACGATTTACAAAATAATTTAAGAAATCCAACTGCCGAGAGAATTTTAATAGTTAAAAAGGCTATGGAAGCAGGTAAGACAGATTCTTACATCAATAACATAACTAATATAGATTTATGGTTTATTGAGAAATTAAGGAATATTTTTGATTTCCAAAATCAATATTTAAAAGGAAAAGAGCTTCTCTCTATTGATAGAGATTTGATGTTACGCACTAAGCAATTGGGCTTTTCAGATCAACAGATTGCAAATTTAACTAACTCCGAATTCTTTGAAGTAAGAAATTATCGTAAAAAATTAAATATTGTTCCACTTTATAAAACAGTAGATACTTGTTCAGCAGAGTTTTCATCTGAAACTCCCTACCATTATTCAACCTATGAAGAATCTTTTTTAGAAAATGGTTTACAGTTTTATGAGAATGAAATTTCTGCTCAAAATGATAATTTTTTAAAAAAAATCATGATACTTGGAGGTGGACCTAACAGAATTGGTCAAGGTATTGAATTTGATTACTGTTGCTGCCATGCCTCATATCAAGCTTCAAGTAATGGTTATCAAACGATTATGGTTAATAGTAATCCAGAAACCGTTTCAACTGATTATGATACAAGCGATATCCTATATTTTGAGCCTGTTACTTTAGAAGATGTTCTCAACATTATTGAGGCTGAAAATCCATATGGACTAATAGTACAATTTGGAGGGCAAACTCCTCTTAAGTTATCTTTGCCACTATCTTATTGGTTGAAGACTAATGAAGGCAAAAAATGTGGGTCAAAAATTCTTGGAACATCTCCTCTTTCAATCGACATAGCTGAAAATAGAGAAGAATTCACAAAGATTCTTGAAGAATTAAATATAAGACAACCACTCAACGGAATTGCACGTAATGAGGAAGAGGCAATATTAGTTGCAAGCAATATTGGCTTCCCGTTAGTTGTTAGACCTTCTTATGTTTTGGGTGGAAGGGCTATGGAAATAGTCAAAGATAAAAATGATTTATCTCGATATATAACCGAGGCTGTTAAAGTTTCGCCAGATCATCCGATTCTTTTGGATCAATATTTAAGTAATGCAATAGAAATTGATGTTGATGCATTATGCGATGAAACAGGTTCGGTTGTTATAGCTGGCCTTATGGAGCATGTAGAACCTGCGGGTATTCATTCGGGTGATTCGGCATGTTGCCTACCTTCTATTTCTTTATCCCATCAAACATTAGAGACCGTTAAAGTATGGACAAAATTAATAGCAAATAGATTAAATGTTGTTGGCTTAATTAATTTGCAATTTGCAGTTAGGAGTCATAATAATGAAGAAAATCAATTATTTATTCTCGAGGCTAATCCTAGAGCTTCAAGAACTATACCTTTTGTTTCAAAAGCTATTGGGAAACCTGTTGCGAAATTGGCGACTCAATTAATGCAAGGTTCTACTTTAAATGATATAAATTTTACTAAAGAATTAATTCCTAAATTTCAAGCGGTTAAGGAAGCTGTTTTACCTTTCAAAAGATTTCCAGGTTCTGATACTTTATTAGGCCCTGAGATGCGTTCTACAGGTGAAGTAATGGGATTAGCAGATGACTTTGGGCTGGCTTATGCAAAATCTGAATTAGCCGCTGGAAATGGTGTCCCTTCTGAAGGCGTTGCTTTTTTATCTACTAATGATTTGGATAAAGAGAAATTAGAGTATATTGCGAGAGAACTTATAGTATTAGGTTTCAAATTAGTTGCTACTAAAGGTACTGCTAAATATTTGTTTAATTTAGGAATTGAAGTTGATGAAGTTTTGAAAGTTCATGAAGGCAGACCTAATATTGAAGATTCTATTCGTTCTGGTCTTATACAATTAGTAATCAATACTCCAGTGGGTTCCCAGGCTTTTCATGATGATGCTTATCTCAGAAGAGCATCCTTAGAATATAATATACCTACATTTACTACTATTCCTGGAGCAAAAGCAGCTTTACAGGCAATAAAATCATTACGTCTAAATAAGATTGATACTTTATCACTTCAGGAAATTCACAACTATTAAAATCTACTCATAATTTTTAAGCTTCTCTCTTAATTGGTTAGCTAAGGAGTTCCTACCAATACTTAATAATTTAAGTGTATCTTCATGCATTTTTAATTGCGTTTCTGCAATTTTTAATCCTTTAATAATTTCTTTTGTATCACTAGATAAATTATTAACACTATATTTCTTCCCCTCAAATGTTAATACTGGATTACTATTATCAATGCTTTTGTCAGTCATGATTTATCTTTTTACTAAATTAAACATAATCAAGTAATCTTTATCAACTGTTTTTCACATAATTCTTTATAAATGCCATCTTTATTAAACAAATCTATATGTTTACCGCTATCAATAATTTTACCTTTATCAAAAACCACAATTTTGTCTGCTCCCTGAGTAGTGGATAATCTATGGGCAATAATAATAACAGTTCTATTACTCATAGCTTGATTTAACCCTTTTTGAACTTCTGTTTCTGAGTCAGAATCTAATGCACTTGTTGCTTCATCCAATAAAAGTATAGAGGGGTTCCCTAATATTGCACGAGCAATAGCTATTCTTTGAATCTGACCTCCGGAAAAGTTTGAACCTCTTTCGCTTATATTTGTCTCGTATTTTCTTGGAAGTTTAATAATAAATTCATGAGCATTTGCAATCTTAGCTGACTTGACTACATCTTCTTCAGAATAGCTCCTTCCCATTTTAATTACATCTATTATTCTCCCAGTGAATAAAAAAGGTTGTTGTTGAACTATTGCGATATTCGATCTTATTGATCTAGTTTTAATTAATGATATGTTTTTGTCATCTATATAAATTTGACCACTTGTTGGATTGATAAATTTTAGTATTAATGACATCATTGTGCTTTTACCGGCACCTGAAGCTCCAACAAATGCAATTATCTCTCCTTTTGAAATCTTTAGATTAATATTTTTTAAAACTTTGACTTCTTTTTTGTACTCAAAACATATATTTTTAAATTCTATTTTTCCTCTGATGTTTTGTATGTTTACTGAATTTTGTAATTCTTCTTCAATCGGCTCTGAATTTATTTTTTTTAGTCTTTTTATTGATGCTTCTGCTTGTTTAAATTCATTATAGTTTGAACTTAAGTGACCTATAGGATCTATAAGCATCAATATAGCTGCAAAAAAACTACTAAATCCCTCCGTATTTAATAACCCTAAATTTATTCTTAATGCTCCTAAGCCTAGAATTGCCAAAATTCCAGAGGCTTGAATTAAGCCAACAATTGGATGTTGTAAAGCAATAATTTTTAAAGTTTTATATTTTGCATTTTTGTTTAAGTTTAATCTATTTTTAAATCTATCTTTAATCCACTCTTCTGCTGCAAAAGATCTTATTGTAGATATTCCATTTATAGATTCTCCTAAAATACTTGCTATGGCACTTGTTGATTCCTGACTTTTCTCGGATGCTGTTAATACTTTTTTACCAAAACTGTTCACTATTAAAATTATTATTGGAGCTAATATAAATGTTGAAATTGTTAAGGACCAGTCTACATAAAACATATAAAACACAACTGCTATTAACTGTAAAAGGCAAGGTAGTGTATCCTGAAATGTTTTATAAATAATCTCACTGACCCTATCAGCATCTTCAGTAAGCCTATATGTAATATCACCAGCAGATAGTTTTTCAACAAAATTAATCTTAATCTTATGAATTTTACTAAATAAATTTTCTCTCATTACCTCACTTATTTCTAAAGCTGGTTTTGAAACTAAGATGTCTTGTCCAAATTGAGCTGTTTTTTGAATTGAAAATACAATTAAAGATAAAATTATTATTCTTGAAACTTTTGTTAGATTTCCTGATCCTATCGCTGGGATTAATTTACCTGCTAAAAAAGCTAATATTGGCCAACAAGCTACATATACTAGAGTGCAAATAAAACCATTTATAAATCTAGTTTTGTAAGGTTTGATTGGTGGTATTAATCGCAAGATATTATATTTAAGTATTTACCTTACTTTATCAATACCCGCGGATTTATAAAACTATGAAATTAGATCAATTTTTAAAATGGCATAACTACGTATCTTCTGGAGGGGAGGCAAAGACGCTTATAAAAGCTGGTAACGTAAAAGTCAATGGTGAGGTAGAAAAAAGAAGAGGAAGAAAATTAGTGAAAGGAGATAAAGTTATGTTTCTAAAAAATGAATTAATTTTTGAATAATTAGCCTATTAACCTCAAGTTATATTAGGATATTTTTCTTGAACAATATATTTTTTTGAGAACTTCTGTAATCGCTGGTAATTGGAAGATGCACATGACATGTGCTGAAGCTAAAAGTTATTTGGAGGACTTTCTCCCTCTAATTGAGGAAATTCCCAATGATAGAAAAATTGTAATTGCTCCTCCTTTTACCGCAATTTCAACCTTTTCAAATTTTTCTAACTTTGATTATTTAGATATTGCCAGTCAAAATATACATTGGGAGGAACAAGGTGCTTTCACGGCAGAAATCTCTCCAAAAATGCTTATTGAACATGGAGTGAAATATGCAATTGTTGGTCATAGTGAACCTCGTAAATATTTCAGTGAAAGTGATGAACAAATTAATAAAAGAGCAGTCTTTGCTCAATCAAGTGGTCTTACTCCAATAGTTTGTGTTGGAGAAACTCTTGAACAAAGAGAAAGAGGCGAAGCTGATAGGATTATAACTAGACAGGTTGAACAGGGCTTGGAGAATACTGATCCATCTAATCTAATAGTCGCTTACGAGCCTATATGGGCTATAGGTACCGGTAAAACTTGTGAAGCAAGTGATGCAAATAAAATATGTGCTTTAATACGTAAATTAATTGGTTTTAATGATGTAATTATTCAATATGGAGGTTCTGTTAAACCTAATAATATTGATGAAATAATGTCAATGAGTGATATTGACGGCGTTTTGGTTGGGGGTTCTTCTTTAGATCCAATTAGTTTTTCAAGGATTGCAAATTACCAATAATAAAAATCCTTGGCCTAAAAATTGGGGCCAGAAAACTTCAATAATGGGGATTATTAATTTAACTCCTGATTCATTTAGTGATGGAGGAGATTTTTGTTCTTTAGAAAAAGTTTTAAATCAAGTAGGTTATTTTGTTTCAAATGGGGTTGATGTAATTGATCTTGGGGCTCAAAGTACTAGACCTGGAGCAATAGAAATTGGACCCAAAAATGAATTAAAGAGATTGTTACCTTACTTAAAAACAATCAGAAGTGAATATCCCAATATTCTTATTTCTATAGATACCTTTAATTCTGAGGTGGCTCATGAAGCTCTCTCAAATGGGGCTAATTGGATTAATGATGTTACTGGAGGCAGAAGAGACGAAGAGATTTTAGATGTCGTATCTGAATTTAAATCTCCTTTCGTGATAACTCATAGTCGTGGGAATAGCATAAACATGAATAATTTGACAAATTATGATGATTTTTTAGTTGATATTATTCATTCTCTTGAAAGTTTGACGGACAAAGCTATTAACAAAAATGTTTGTAAGGATAAAATAATTTGGGACCCAGGTATTGGATTTTCAAAAGATACTAATCAGAATATAGAAATCCTAAGAAACATTGATTTTTTTAAAAAATTTGAATTCCCAATATTAATTGGGGCTTCAAGAAAAAGATTTATTGGAGAAATCTTAAATGAAACTAATCCCAAAGAAAGAGATATAGGAACCCTAGCTATTAGTTGTCTTTGTTCTCAACAGAATATTCACTTAGTAAGAGTTCATAATGTAAAAATAAATTATCAAGTTTTAAAAGTCTCAGATCAAATTTTTAGATAAAAAAATTGATATTTACTCTTTAACTCCCTCAATTTTATCTTCTACCTCTTGATAAAGTTCTTTTAGCTGTTCAATATTTTCATCGGATGTTTCCCAGTACCCTCTTCCATTAACTTCGAGCAATGTTCCTACTATTCTTCTAAAACTATTAGGATTTAAATCCATAAGCCTTTTCCTCATTTCTTCATCATTAATGAATGTTTCATTAGTTTCTTCATAAACAAAGTTATCTACTTGTCCACTTGTCGCACTCCATCCAAGCGTGTAGTTAAGTCTATTGGAAAGTTCTCTAACACCCTCATATCCAGACTTAAGCATCCCTTCATACCATTTTGGATTCAAAAGCTTCGTTCTGGAATCAAGTCTAATCGTCTCGCCTAGTGTCCTAACTTGAGCATTAGAGGTGGTTGTATCTGCAATATAACTACTTGGTTCTTTCCCATCATCCCTTAATGTTTTTATTAACTTAGTAGGATCAGAATCAAAATAATGACTTACATCAGTTAGAGATATTTCAGAGGAGTCAAGGTTTTGAAATGTAACATCAGCAGTTTTCATGACAGACTCGAAAACGCCCCTTTTTTGATTCATTTCTCCTGGGTTATCAGCATTAAAAGCATATGTTTTTCTTGATAGGTACATTTCTTGCAATTCATTCTCTTCTTCCCAGGTTGAATTTTCAACAGCTAAATTTACATTTGAACTATAGCTTCCACTGGCATTTGAAAATACTCTTGCTGAAGCTTCTCTTAAAGAGGTCCCCTCTTTTTCTGCTTGCTCTAAGGAGTGTTTTCTTACAAAGTTTGACTCTAATGATTCTTCCGCTTCTGCAGCTAATTTTACTGCTTGATCAATTAGTGCCATTTGGTTTATAAATAAATCCCTAAAAACTCCGGAACAATTTACGACTACATCAATTCTTGGTCTGCCAAGTTCCTCTAAAGGAATAAGTTCTAATTTGTTTATACGGCCAACAGAATCAGGTTTTGGTTTAACTCCTACAAACCATAAAATTTGAGCAAGAGACTCACCATAAGTTTTGATATTATCGGTGCCCCACAAAACGCATGCTATTGTTTCTGGCCAGGTCCCTTGTTCTTCTCTTTGTCTTTCAATTAGTTTATCTACGACAGATTTAGCTGCTGCTACAGCAGCTGTAGTAGGTATTGATTGTGGATCAAGTGCATGTATATTTTTACCACTTGGTAATACACTTGGGTTCCTAATGGGATCTCCTCCAGGTCCAGGTAATACATAATTTCCATCTAAGGCTTTTATAAGGCTATCCATTTCTTTATCTGCACAAACTTGTTCAAGGCAAAATAATAAATAGTCAAATAATTTATTAAGTTCCTTTTGATTTACTTCATTAAATCCATTCAATCTGCAAATCCTAAGCCAAGGAGTCGGTAGATTTAAACCAAATATTTTCAATAAATCTAAAAGTTTTGAAAATAGTGATTTCTCCAAATAGACTCTTCCATTTACAATTTTTAGAGAATTAACCATCGCAAATATTGATTCTCTAGCAGTTTTAATAATTTTTTCATTTAGTTCAACAAACTTAAGCTCTCCTTTATTGTTACCATTATAAATCTCATCGATTTTCAGATTTATTGATTCTGCTAATAAACCTGGTAAGGATCTAAGCCCCTCTTGCTCTCTTTCTAATGAAGCTATATTTACTAATGTTGCAACTGCTTCCTCGGCAGTAGGTGCCTCTCCAATTGTATGGAGTCCACATGGTAATAATCTACTTTCTATCTCCATTAATTGTTTATATATATTCCCTACGAACAAGTCTCTTTCTTCAATAGTTAGTTCCTCTACTTCTACAATTGGGAGCTCTACATCTTTGTCAAGATTACATTGCTTTGAAGTCTCTACTATTGCATTAATAATTTGAATACCTCTACTACTTTCTCTAAGTTGTTGATAAGATCCTACAAGCTCGCTCAATTCTTTAAGTCCCTTATAAAGACCAGCATTTTCAGCTGGAGGAGTTAAGTAACTTATAGTTGATGCGTATCCTCTTCTTTTTGCAATTGTTGCTTCTGATGGGTTATTTGCAGCGTAATAATATAAATTTGGCAGAGATCCGATTAATGAATCGGGGTAACATGTTTCACTCATGCCCATTTGTTTTCCAGGCATAAATTCTAGTGAACCGTGTGTTCCGAAATGAAGAACGGCATCAGCACCCCATATTTTTTCTACATAAGTATAGTAAGCAGCAAAACCGTGGTGAGGACTTGCACTTCTTGAGTAAAGTAATCTCATTGGATCACCCTCATAACCAAAAGTTGGTTGTACTCCTATAAAAACATTTCCAAAATGTTTCCCGTAAATAAGTAAATTTTGACCATCGCTATTTAAGTTGCCAGGAGGTTTACCCCAGTTTTCTTCTAATCTCTTTGAATAAGGAGTAAATTCTTCATATTCTCTTACAGTCATCTTATGAGCAATATTCAATTCAGGAGATCCTTCCATAGCTTCTGGATTATTAATGACTTTTTCCATTAATTCTTTTGAGTTTTTAGGAAGATCATCAATTTGATAACCTTTATTTTTCATTTCTAGAAGAACTCTATAAATAGAACCAAAAACATTCAAATAGGCTGCTGTTCCAACATTTCCCTTGTCAGGTGGAAAACTAAATACAGTGATTGCTAATTTCTTTTCTTCTCTTTTTTTAACTCTTAATATTGACCATTTTATAGCCCTTTCAGCTATTACATCTACTCTATCTTGGAGAGTATGAGCTTTACCAGTAGCATCATCTCGTCCTGAAAGAATTATTGGTTCAATAGCTCCGTCCAATTCTGGTATGGCGATTTGAAGTGCAACTTGAACAGGATGCAATCCTAGATCACTTTCCTCCCATTCTTGAGTTGTTTGAAAAACTAAAGGTAGAGCAACCATATATGGTCTGTTTAGCTTCTTAAGAGCATCTATTGCTTTTGGATGATCTTGTCTCGCAGGACCACCTACCAATGCAAATCCCGTTAAGGATACGACACCATCAACTATTGCTGTTTCCTTATTAATGGAATCAAAATAAAATTCATCTACTGGTTTAGAAAAATCTAATCCACCACAAAAAATAGGTAATACACGAGCCCCTCTATATTCTAATTCTTGAATTACTGCCACATAATGAGCGTCATCCCCTGTAACTATATGACTTCTTTGTAGGACTAAACCAATTGTTGGAGTCTTATCATCTTTAGGTTTAATATCATTTCTATTATTTTCCCAGTTTTGATATTCTTTTAAACTTTCAAACATATTTGGGGCTAATGGATGCCATATGCCTAAATCTGGAAAAGTTTCGGGATCTTGTATTTTGAACTCTTCTAATTGATCTTTTATAATTTCTGATACTACATATTTTTCAGAAATCATTAATAAGAAGTTCTTCAGATTCTCTGTAGTTCCTCCTAGCCAATACTGAAAACTTAATATAAATGTTCTAGCATCTTGTGCTTTCTCTACAGGTAAATATTTTAGAATTGAAGGTAAAGTGTTCAGCAATTTCAACATTGAATCTTGGAAACTTGCTCCATCAGATTCTTTTTTCTTTTTTATAAGATCTCCAATAATGCTTTTAGATTGTCCAAGTTGAGCCATACTAAATGAACCCAATTTATTTAATCTCATAACTTCGGGCATTGACGGAAAAATAATCGATGCTTTAAGTTTCTCTTTGTATGGAGTAACTGCCTCAACTACCTTTTGGGCTAAATCTTCAATAAATATCAATGAGGCTACAAATATATCAGCGCTAGCTATGTCAACTTTAAAATCTTCATAGTTTTTGTCGTTCCTTAATTCTTCAATAAGATACCCACTAAGATCTATTCCCACGGGCCCATTCATTTTGTTTATTGATTTTGCAGCCTCTGTTAAGGAGTTTTGGTATTGTGGCTCAAGGACAACATAAACTGCTTTTATTACAACTTTATGTTTGTTATCCTCAACAGGAGATACTCTGCGGTTTGCTGAGCGGACCTGCGTAAACATTGATTCTCTTTAAGTATTTTTACCAGCCTACGGGTGAATTGCCGTTATTGTGTGCATTATAAATAGCGTGTAACAACCTTTAAAAAAACTATCTTATTTAAAATGACTAAAAATTCTAAAAAAAGCATTCCTGTACTTGTTTCTGGAGCCTTAGGTAGAATGGGAAGTGAAGTTGTGAATTCTGTTCTAAATTCACCAGATTGTCATCTTGTATCAGCAATTGATACTAATAAAAAAAATAATGGTGAAAATATTTCAAAATTATTAAATTTAAAAACTAGCGATATTTTTGTTTCAAACGATCTAGAGGGATCTTTATGTTCTATAAGTCAAGAGTATAGAAATGATAATATCAAACCTGTTTTAGTTGATTTTACTCATCCTGATTCTGTTTTTGAAAATACTAGATCTGCTATTGCGTACGGAATATCTCCTGTTATTGGTACTACAGGACTTTCTCCCTCTCAAATAAGTGAGTTATCTATTTTTGCACAAAAAGCTAATGTCGGTTGTGCAATAATTCCGAATTTTTCTGTAGGCATGGTTCTTCTGCAACAAGCTGCATCTGTCGCTGCGAAATTTTACGATAATATTGAGTTAATAGAAATGCATCATAATCAAAAAGCAGATTCGCCTAGTGGAACTTGTATTAAAACTGCTGAAATGATTGAGGAGTATCCAAAAAAGTATAATCAAAGTTTGGTTGAAGAATCTGAATCACTCAAGGGAGTTAGAGGAGGTTTAAGAAATTCAGGACTTAATATACATTCAATCAGATTGCCTGGGCTTTTGGCTCACCAAGTAGTAATCATGGGGTCTCCTGGGGAAACATACACAATTAGGCATGATACTATTGATAGAAAGGCATATATGCCAGGAGTTTTGCAAGCAATACAAAAAATAGGCAAATTTGATTCATTAGTTTATGGACTTGAAAAATTAATATTTTAAATGCTCATTCCATTAAAACAAATTCAAATATCTAAACTTATTCCATCTGTAGGAACGGGCGGTCAGTTTAGGTATACGCTTGGAGATCCTAGAAAAGTTCTCCAGAGATTAATTATTTCGTCTATTGGTGGAGTTTTAAATCTATTACTTTTTATTAGTCAATCATCAACTCAGACTGAAAATCTTTGGTTATTATTGTGTGTGATTTTTTTTCTTTATATAATTTGGGGACCAATACTTGAATCAAGCAGAAAAAATATTAAATATAAAAAATCGAAATTCTTTTCCCTTTTCGATGGTTACGTTTCTGATATCTACAAATCTGAAATAGTTGAAAGTTCACGAGAGCAATCAAATAGACAAGGTCGTTTAGAGTTGATTGAGAAAAAAAGAACTTGGCTAGTCATTGAATTGGAGGATGAGGATGGTTATTTAGAAAAAATAACTTTTCCTATGGAACCAAAACATAGTCAAATAAGAATTGGTTCTATTATTAGATGCATAGTTTCATCTGATTATCGGAACTTTGATAGAGAGATTTATTTGACTGATGCATGGTTACCTGATGCAAATATATGGATAGGTCAGTACCCATATTTGCTTCGTCCAGCATTTGAAGAAATTTGCTATATTTATTTGAAGTAAAATTAAGACATATATTTATTTTAATGAATAAAAATTTGAATTTCAAAATTGTTGGTTCTGGTCCCACTGGTATTCTTTTGGCAATAACTTTATCGAAATTAAATTTTAATATTTACCTTACAGATTTATTGACAAGGGAGAAACTCATAAATAAAAACAAAACGTACGCCATTACTCATTCAACAAGAAAAATACTTGTGAAATTCAATCTTTGGGACAAATTAAATTCTTATCTTTATAAATTTGATTCTCTTTCAATTTCTGACAGTGTGACTAAGGATTACACAATTTTAACTACTTCTGATTTAGATAAAGATATTAGTTCTTTAGATACTATTGGTTGGGTAGTTAAACATACGGATCTAATGAATGTATTTTTCGATGAAATAGATAAAGTAGATAAGATATTTTTTCAATCTTCTTTAGATTCATCTTTTGATGATATTAATTTTGATTATAAATTTATCTCAACTGGAGCTAATTCAAACTTCAAAAAAAATAAAAATTTTATAAATATTAGAAAATCATACAATCAGTCATGTCTAACATTTGAGGTTTTAATTAGGGGTAATATTCCTAGACGCGCATATGAAATATTTAGGAAAGAAGGCCCATTAGCTTTATTACCATTAGATGAAAATAGATATCAAATAATTTGGACAGCTAGTACATCTAAATCAATTGATAGATTAAATTCTAGTAAATGTTTTTTGTTAGATAATTTATCTACAATAGTGCCAGATAATTTTAAGTTGTATCAAATTAATAGTGAGATTAATATTTTCCCTGTTTCTCTATCCTTAAGTCTTCCAATTTTTAATTCAAAAAAGGTTGTACTTGTGGGAGATTCATTTCATACTTTCCATCCTGTTGGGGGACAAGGACTAAATACTTGTTGGAGAGATGTTAATGATATTTTTGATATTTTTGCTAAAAATGAAACTACAACAAATAAAGCTTTAAATGTTTTTAAATATAAATATTATTTCAAGAGATCTTTGGATATTATCTCAACTATTGTTTTAACAGATTCTTTAATTAAATTTTTTGCAAACAATTTTATTATCTTAATACCTTTGAGAAAAATTTCATTTCTTCTTTTGAATAAGTTTATTTTAATAAGAAGAATTGTCCTAAATCATATGACTAAGTCTTTAACTTTTTCAGCTATTAAATAGTAGATATGATTAGTGATCCGAATAGAAAAATAATATCTTTTCTTGTTGATGAAATTGGATTACTAGAGTCTTCAATTGAACTAGGCATAAAGTTATCAATTAAAAATAATACACCTCTTCCCATCCTTCTGTGGAGATATGGAATAATAACAATTGAAGAACTGGATCAATTGTATACGTTTTTATTTTAAAAAATTTTATAAAGAATCTGTTATAATTTCAAAAAGTTTTCGTAGTCAATTATTACTATCTTATCTAAGGGAAAACGGATATCAAGAGAATCTATTCAAAGACTTGATTTGCTTTTATTGGCATTAGAAACAATTGATTTGAATTGTGCAGAGTCTTTATATTCTTTATCAGACCAACTTAATTTAAATGAAATTTTACCCAACAAGGTAACTATCTGGAAGTTAAGGAATAATAACCCAATGAGGAATTCTTTTAATAATAACAATATTAAATTAGAAGAATTTGAAGCATTGATTAAATTAACCGTTGAAATGGCTAAATTTTTATATCCTTTTATCAGGCAAATCCTTCAATCTAGAGATGATGTGATTAAGAATCCTAAAGCATGGAATGAATTTAAGAAAAGATATATAGAACTAATTAGTGAAAGATTTAATACCAACAGTATGAAGGTTAAAAGACTGCTTGATCCCAGCCTAAACGATGAGATTTTTATTAAAATTATTCTTACATTAGCCTTGTGTATTTCTGAAGATGGTTATTTGAAGTTAAGAACGACCTTAATTAATTTTTAACATGTTGCAAAATAAATTTATATTTAATCAATCATCAGTGAGTCTTGAAATTATTGGATTACCTGATTATTCAATCAATGAAAATAGTGATTACATTTCGATTATTTCTCAATGGAAACTAATGATTATTGATAAGCCACTCATTGAGGGAAACTTAAATCATCTTGAATCGATAATGAAGGCTTTTTATTGTTATTCAAGTTCTCTCCTTAATGATGAAATAGGCTCATATGAATCAACTTTAATTGATATTAAACCTGTCAATTACTTTACACATAATATTTTTTTAAAGAGTTCGAAGCCTGATGTAAAACCTTTAAATTTTAAGATTGGTAATTCTGTTTTAGCAGATATTATAAATTGCTTTGATCAATTAGGTTCTTCTAGCAAAGTTAAAAATATTTATTCAAATGAATTTAAGAAATTAAAGAAAAAAAAGTATTTACTTTTATTTAATAAAAATAATATTTTAAATATGTTATTTCCACCAATAGCTTCATTATTTTCTCTTTTCATAGTTTCTACAGCTTTTATATACATATATGATGATAATGATAAACGCTCATTTTTAATTAATAAAAACAAACTCATTAGCATAGAGTCAATAAACAGGTTACTATAAAATTATTTCTTTTCTAAGAATAATTATTATTAAATTAGTGTGATTATCGTATATGGCTGATTTAAAAATACCGAATTTAAATAAAAACTCTGATAAATTTTTATTTAAAAAAAAGTTAACCTTAAGAAGAAAATCTAAAAGAAAACTTATAAAAGAATCCCTATTTATGTTTTCTTTTGCAATTATAATAATTTACTTTAATTACTTAATACCCAATAAAAAATTAATTTTTGAAAATTTTTTTATTAACTTTAATAAACTTTGGAATCAAATCTGGATATTGTTTGATTATTTGTATGAAGTGTTTATAGGTATTTTTATATCAGCTTCATTAATAATTGCATTTATTCTATTAATGGGAGCTTGTTCAAGGGTATTAAAAATTTTAAAAAGGAAATCTAATCGTATTTCACTTAAATAAAAATTATTATATTGGGTTCATCAAACCACCGCTTCCTGAATCAGAATCATCATCGTCGTTTTCAGTTTCGAAGCCGATTAAAGCATATGCTCCAACAACTATTGAGGTGAGTAGTAAAGTAAAAGGAAATATCGAAGTTTGTAATCCGACATCAATGTATTCGCCCATGCACAAAATTAATTTAAGTTAACCTAACCGAATTTATGATATTTCGCGGATATTAAATATTTATTTAATATTTAGATCTTTGTAGATGATGTATTTTTATCGAAGTTATTAATTTCGTTTACAAATAAACCTAACCAGTAAATTAGTTGATCAATTTGATTTTGAACATCAGTGACACCTAATCCTCTAATAGTTATTTTAGAGAATTGATCATCTTCCTCAAAATTAAATTTATTTTGAATATTTGTTGGGAGAGCTTTTTTAATAAGTTTAAATGTAGAGATTTTTAGTCTGGTTTCTATGATCACGTTTGGTTTTTTAATTTTGATTTTATTAAAGCCACACTTTTTTGCTAGCAATTTTAACTTCATTAAAAGTATTAATGACTCAACTGGCTTTGGGAGAACTCCGTATCTATTGGACCAGTCAGTTGCTAATTCAGTAAGCTCGTGATTGTTAGTGCATTCAGTAACATATTTATAAGCATCTAATTTCTCTTCTCGGTTTAAAATCCATGTCGCAGGGATAAAAGCATTTATTGGTAAATCTACTTGAGTGTCATTTACTTCAGGAATTTCTTGTCCATTTATTTCAGAGATTGCTTCATGTAGCATTTCAATATACAAGTCATATCCGATAGCGTTAACTTTTCCACTTTGTTCTTCTCCCAATAAACTTCCAACTCCCCTTATTTCCATATCTTTCATTGCTAGTTGATATCCACTACCTAGTTCAGAAAAATCTTTTATTGCTTTTAACCTTTGCTTGGATGCATCATTGATTTTATTTAAATTTGGATAAAATAGCCATGCATGAGCTTGTATACCACTTCTGCCAACTCTTCCTCGTAATTGATACAGTTGTGATAGTCCAAATTTATGTGAATCTTCAATTATAATTGTATTTACCCTTGGGATATCTAATCCGCTTTCAATTATTGTTGTGCATATCATCAAGTCTACTTCTCCATTATTAAATGCAATCATTGCATTTTCGAGATCTATTTCATTCATTTGTCCATGAGCAACTATAAATTTTAAATCTACGAACATACTTTTTAATTTATTAATTGCTTGATCTATGTCAGATATTCTTGGGAGAACATAGAATATTTGACCACCTCTATCAAGTTCTTGATTTATCGCAGTTCTGATTACATCTATATCAATTTCAGACAAATAGGTTTTTATTGATCTTCTTGAGGGAGGGGGCGTATTTAGTAAACTCATTTGTCTTAAGCCAGACAAACTCATGTATAAAGTTCTTGGAATAGGTGTAGCAGAAAGAGTTAAAACATCTATATTTGTTTTAATATTTTTAATTTTCTCTTTTTGCCTAACTCCAAATCTTTGTTCCTCATCGATAACAAGTAATCCAAGATTTTTTATTTCGATTTCTTTTCCTAATATTTGATGAGTAGCTACAACTAAATCAATTTTATTATTTTTTAAACCAGCATATATATTTTTTTTCTCAGTACTTGTTTTAAATCTGTTTAGTAACGATACTTTTATTGGATATGGTGAAAATCTATTATAAAAAGTTCTCCAGTGTTGCTGAGCTAAAATTGTTGTTGGGGCAAGTAATATTACCTGCTTACCAGATGTAATTGCTTTAAAAATTGCTCTAACAGCTACTTCTGTTTTACCGAAACCAACGTCTCCACAAACTAATCTATCCATTGGTTTATCACTTTCCATATCATTTTTAATTTCTTTAACAGCTGTTAATTGGTCTGGAGTTGGTTGATATGGGAATGACTCTTCTAATTCTTTTTGCCATGGCCCGTCTTCGGGATATATATGACCTTGAAGTTTTTCCCTTTTTGCATAAAGTTTTAATAAATCAAAGGCAACTTTTTTTATGATTTTCCTATTTTTATCTTTGATTTTTAACCATTCTGTGCCTCCCAATCTATTGATTTTGGGTTTAATCTTTCCAGCAGATCTATATCTGTTTATACTCCCTAATTGATCAGCTGCAACGCTGATTTTTCCATCAAGATATCTAATGACTAAGTAGTCTCTTGATTCGCCTGTTAAATTTATTTTTTCTAATTTTAAAAATTGTCCAATACCATGGTTTTTATGAACTATATAATCTCCTGGATTTATTTTATTTAAATTTATATTGGTATTTATACTCCTTTTTTTTCTTCTTATAAAAACATTATTGAATAATGATTGTTGAGAAAATAATTCCTTATCTGTTATGAGAATTACTTTCCATATTGGTAAATAAAATCCCTCGATATCATAATTATTTTTGTTTTTAATAATTATTGGAGTAGATTTTTCAATTAATTTATATGCGGTATCAAGATCATTAGGCTTATCTAGATAATTAATATTACAATCATGTTCAAAAAATAAACTCCTTGTTCTTAATGGCTGCGCAGATAATATCCAAACTTTATCTTTATTTAATATATATTTATTTATATCGTTTGAAAATTTACCTATATCATTAGAAGGAGAATTTAAACGTTTATCAGATAAAAGAAACCTATTAGATATATTTCTTTTCGATTCAAACTCATATAAATTTATTACATTAAATTCACTAAATGATTCTTTAATAGTTTCAAATTTTTTATGAAGATTAGATTTAACTTTTATATTTATATTATTAGATATTAAGTTATGAGCGATTTCATCTTTGTAATGATCAAAATTATTAGCTGATTCGATATACCAATTATTTGCGAATTTATTACAATCATCAATTTCATCTACAACAATTAATGTCTCTTTATTAATATAATTAATTAAATTTGATGGGTATTCTTCAATTATTCCTAAGTATCTATCAAGATTATTTCTGGTTGTTATTTCTTCTGAATTAAATATATTATCTTGTGATAAATATTCTAACTTTTTTCTTATTAACAAATTAAATCCAACTTGAACAATTTCAACTTCATTAATATTATCAAATGTTCTTTGTGTTACGGGATCATATTCTCTTATTTTATCTATAATATTATCAAAGAACTCAATTCTTACAGGTAGTTCATTATTTACTGGATATATATCAATAATTTCTCCCCTCCTACTCCATTTGCCTTCTTGAGATGTAAGATTTTCCTTTTCATAGCCTAATAAAATTAACTTATTTGTTAACTCTTTTATTTCTAATTCTAGCCCCTTAAATAGTGTAATTATATTATCTTTAAATATCTTTTTATTAATTAGATGAGGTTGAAGAGCTCTTTCTGTTGTTATTATTATTTTAATATCTTCTTTCTCATCATTAATAAGTTTTGAGATAACTGATAACTGTGAATATTCGGTTTCCTTAGATTTGTTAATTGATGCATATGGTATGTTCTCATTAGGTGGATAAAACAAAATGTTTTTACTAATTATATTTTCAAAATATCCATACCATTTGAAGGCTATTTCTTCATTAGGACTAATAAGTAAGATATCCTTATTCTCTTTTTTTGCAATACTATATATTATTATAGATTTTGCATATCTACTGGATCCAATTATATTTAGTTCATCATCTTTTTTAATTCTTTTCACTAACTCTGCTATTATTTGCGAATTTGAAATATAACTAATTAATGAATTTAAACTCATTTATATTTAATTAACTTGATAACTACTTAAGGTTATATTATATTGTATTTTAAAAAGATTGTAAATAATTATTAATGGATTCAGCTGCAATAAATTCTTTTATCCCAACGCTTGATCAGGTTGATAGTTGGTCAGAAATTCTTACTCTTCTACCTATATTGATAATTTTAGAATTGTTGCTTTCAGCTGATAATGCTATCGCTTTGGCATCACTTACTAAATCTCTTGATAGTCCTATATTAAGATCTAAAGCTTTGAATATAGGTATAACGATTTCTTTATTATTCAGAATATTTCTCATTCTTTTATCTAATATTCTTCTGAAATTTATAATAATTCGAATCTTTGCAGGTTTATATCTTATTTATTTATTTATTTCAAATGTTTTTTTTAGCGGAGAATCCGATATTCAAGATTCAGAAAATGTAGAAAAAAATAAAAATTTTAAATTTTTAAAGATTGTTGCTTTACTTTCTTTAACTGATTTTGCCTTTTCAATTGATAGCATTACAACAGCAGTTGCTATAAGTGATCAATATATTCTTATTATTTTTGGAGCTGTTATTGGGGTATTAGCTTTACGATTTACTTCAGGTATATTTCTAAGACTTCTAGAGATATTTTTAAGATTAGAAACTGCTGGTTACATAGCAATTCTAATTGTGGGCATAAAGCTTCTTTTGAATACATTAATTGCGGAGACAATTCTTCCAGATTATTATTTTTATATTTTGATTTTTATTACTTTCTTTTGGGGTTTGTCTAAAAGGGATCAATTAACTTAGTCTGAAAATTTTTCTCCAATTACAGGGTTTAATTGTTGTATCAATTGATTTTGACTAGATATGTTTTTCCCTTCTAATTTTGCTTCTAATATAAGAATAGGATCAGTTTTTGTTGAGAGAACTATTCCTTCATTTTCTATAAGGTCAATAATAAATCCAGGTTTAAACTTTTTATTTAAAAATTTATATTGATTATTATGTATTTCATTAGTTTTTAAGATTTTTATTTTAATTATTTTAAGATTTTTCTTTTTAAATGTTGTACTTGCTCGTGGGTATAGGGCATTTATTTTTCTATAAATGTTGGTTGATGTATTTTCCCAATTTATTATGTAATCTGATTTATTTATCAATCTTGCATATTTTAATTCTCTTTTAAAATCTGTTTGTCTTTTAAGTAAACGATTAATGTCTCCTTTTTTATTTTTTTCTATTTCTGATATTGCTTTTAAAAATAACTCTGATGATAGGTAGCTTAATTTTCTCGTTAATGTGTTTAAATTTTCATCATTCTCAATTCTAATTTGTTTTTCGACTAATACGTCTCCAGTATCTAATCCTTCTTCCATTTTCATTATTCCAACACCAGTAAATTCATCTCCCTCTAATATTGACCATTGAATTGGTGCGGCCCCCCTCCATCTTGGAAGAAGTGAAGCATGCGCATTCCATGATTTATATTTAGGAATATCTAATAATACTTTGGGTAATATCTTTCCATATGCAATCACAATAAAAAGATCACAAGATAATTCTTTAAGTTTACTTATGAATTGGAAATTACCTTTTATTATTTCTGGTGTAAAAACTGGAATCCCTTTTTTCACTGCATATTCCTTAACAGGGGAAGGTATTAATTTATTTCCTCTAGATCTTTTTTTATCTGGTTGACTAACTACCGCGACAATATCATGATCTGAATTTTTTAATACTTCAAGACTTTTAACTGAATATTCAGGAGTACCCCAAAATATAATTCTCACTCGTCACCAGTTATGGATAATTCATTAATCCATACATGTGGAGAAATTCCACTTGTAGTTAACTCTTCTTTATTTTCAATATTTATTATGTTTTTTAAAAGATATTTTATATCACCTGCCACTGTTGCCGATTCAATTGAACATTTTTTCCCATTTTTATAAAGCCATCCATCAAAAGGAAGAGAAAAGGACCCCTGACTAGCTTTTACTCCTGCATGAATAGCATTTAATTCTTCAATGTATACAAACTCTCCTTCATAGTTTTTGTGATCTAATGACGAATTTAGTTCTGAACATTCATTTGATCTTTCAATCACTAACCAATCTGGAGAGACTGATACTTTTGAACCTAGTCCAGCATGACCAGTAGGTGTAGTATTAAAGATTTTTGCAGTTGATTCCGAATGAATAAAGTTTTTTAAAATACCTTTATTAATTATGCTTAGTTTTTTTGTTGGAGTCCCTTCACCATCGAATGGAGCAGAAGATATATTTTTATCATTAAGTCCATCGTCGTAGATATTCAAAGCTGGTATCGAGATTAAATCACCAATGGAGTTTTTATTTGAAAGACTTACACCGTCTATAATGCTTCTTGCATTAAATATTGAACTAAAGGCATTTATCATTGTCAGAAACGCCTCAGGTGATAGACAGATTAGGTACTTATTAGTTTTTATTGATGAGTAATCTAAATGTGCAATTGTTTTATTTGAAGCATCCTTAATACAGGATTCAATATCAATATCTTCAACTCCGTAACCAAGTTTAACTGAACCAGCACTACGAGGCTTTTTATCTTTTTCTTCTGCTCTGGCATATAAATACAGAGCAGCTTGGCTTTTACTATGATTTCGAAATGCACCAGCACTGTTGGCATAAATTCTTTCGTAAAAACTTTCTGACAAACCATTATAAGGAACAGATTTAATAGCTTCATGACTTTCAATTAGCTTCGATTCAGCCTCTCTAAGAATGTTAAGCAGCTTTTTAATTCCTAATGGATTTTTTTTATCAACTTCTTTTGCTTGTATAGGATCTTTGGCTAAGGGAGAAAAATCAGTAAATTCATTTTTATTTCCAAATTCTGAAGCAATATATGCTTGTTCTAAAGCCTTTTTAATACCTTTTTCACTAACATCACTTGTTGTAGTTATCCCAACTAAGTTATTTCTATTCCACACTCTCAATGTTATAACCTGCTTTTGAGATGCTTTTAATTGTTTTGCGTTTCCTCTATCAACTTGAACAGAATAATCATTAGTAAAACTTGCACCATAATCCCACTTTTCAATATTTAATGTGTTTGCTGAGTTTCTTATTTGATCAGTTATTTCTGTAGCATTCATTTCTATCTACCACCTACGGTTATTGATTCAACTTTAATATGAGGTTGACCAACGGTTACATTGACGCTACCGCTGACTGAGCCGCAAAAACCAGGAGCTAATTCTAAATCATTACCACACATAGATATTTTTGGCATCACTTCTTTTGCGTCACCAATCAATGTTGCACCTTTTACGGGTTTCGTTAATTTACCATTCTTTATTAAATAACCTTCCTCAACAGCGAAATTAAATTGGCCTGTAGCTCCTACGCTTCCACCACCCATAGACTTACAGTAGAGACCATCACTAATACTACTTATTAATTCATCTTTACTGTATTTACCTTTTGCTATATAAGTATTTCTCATTCTTGATGCAGCGGCAAATGAATAGTTTTGCCTTCTACCACTACCAGTTCGTTTGTGTCCAGTTCTTAGTTCTCCAGCCCTATCAGATATAAATTTCTTTAATATTCCATCTTTAATTAGAATTGATTTCTCAGGTTCCATACCTTCATCATCAACTGATAAAGATCCGAATGAACCTTCAGAAAGACCCTCATCTATTGCTGTTACAGATTCGTGAGCTATTTTCTCGTTTAACTTATCACTAAAAGGAGTTGTTCCACGTTCAATCTGGGTTGTTTCGAGTAGATGTCCACATGCTTCATGAAATATAACACCACCGAATTTATTAGCTAATACAACAGGCATTTGTCCAGCTTGAACGTAGTCTGCATACAACATATTCATTGAACTTTCATAAACTTCATATGCAGCTTTTTCATGATCCCATAATCGAAACTCATTAGGAATACCATGTGATCCGAATCTTCTACTGCCGTTAGATCTATATTGAGCATCATTAGCAATGATGTTAAGTCCAACCGTTTGATGCAGCCTAATGTCAGTAGCATATGTTCCGTCGCTTGAAGCGATTATTACTTCCTGCCAATTTCTTGAATAGCTACCTTTCCTGACAACAACTTTCTTATTTTTTTTTAATGACTTAGTACTAAGTAATAATTTTTCGCTTACTTCGTTTATTGTAGGCACTTCGTTAATCCAATCAATTTTCCGTTCACTATAATTTTTAAGTTTTTTGAGTCCATTAAATATCGAATTACTACTTTTTTGAGATATATCTAACATTTCAATCGCTTGGGAAACCGATCTCATTAATCCATGTTTTGATAAGTCATTAGTGCTAACAAAACCATCTCTTTTGTCTTTAAATATTCTTATTCCAGCCCCTTTCCCGAATGAGGGACTAACACTTGTAATAAAGTCTTCTTCTGCTAGAACACTAGAATTATCTGAATTTTCAATAAATAATTCTATAAAATCAGCACCTAAGGATAATCCATAGAATATAATTTCTTCCAAAAGTTGTTTATTACATTCACCAAATCTAATTTCGCTAGATTTAATACTCGAAGATACCATTTGAATCTTATAGATTTAGTTCTTATTTAGGTCGGATTATCTAATTGATGGTTGAAAATCTTCACTATTAAGAGGTTTTAATAAGTATAGTCTCAACAGTTCATAACCGTTAGCTAAATAAGTGGGTATTTTTTTAAGGGTTTTGGATAACTTATTATTGTTGCTGTTCTCTATTTGAGAAAGTAGCTTATTATTTTCAACTATTTTATCTAGTCTTCCATAAAAAGATTCATCATTGACATTTAATACTACTGGAAAAACTCTAGCAGAAGTTTCATTTGTTTTATTAATAACATACTGATCGTATTCTCTGGCATCTAACCCTAAAGAATTGTAGAAATCTTTTTTAACTCCAAGATCTCTTGCGTACATAGTTGCAAAAACAGCTAATAGAAAAAATCTTGACCATAATTTTGAAACTAAGGGAAGATTGTTCAAGAAATATCTAAACCTATGGAAATAGTCAAATAATGGATGTGTGAATGTAGATCCGCCTATAGTAATTTTTTGGCTTAATGATTTAACCGTTCTTGGTTGTGCTTTCATTAGTGCATCAAAGAAATCACCATGTCTATTTTCGTCTTGACACCAATTTTCAAAGTAATTAAAAAGTGGAAAAATTTTGCTATCTGGATTCTTCTCTAGATGTCTATAAATTGCTATGTATCTCCAATAACCTATTTTTTCAGATAAATATGTAGCAAAAAATATGCTTCTTGGTGGAAAATAAGTGTAATCTTTATTAGCAGTTAAAAAACCTAAATCTAATTGTAATCCAAAATCATTCATTGATTTATTCAAGAAACCTGCATGTCGAGCTTCGTCTCTGGCCATATGAGCAAAACATTCAGCTAGAAGAGGGTTTTTATCTTTTATTCTTTTACTTAACTCTTTATATAATAAGAAGCCTGAAAATTCTGAAGTACAACTTCCTTCAAGAAAATCAACAAAAAGTGCTCTTGTTTCAGGATCTAGTTTATCTGCAGCACCTTCAAATTCACTATTCCTTACAAAATGATGCCTGTTGTAGTCTTTTCTAAATTCTTCACAAATAGCTTCCAATTCTTCTTCATTAATCGACAAATCCATATTTTCCATTGCCTCAAAATCTGTTGTGTAGAATCTTGGAGATAATATTGTTTCCTTAGCTGGTACCTTCCCGTTATTTATTTCTTTCTTATTTTTAGATTCAATTGTTGATTGAGACATCTTTATATTGTTCATTAATTCTATTATTTACTATTTATTGTCTTTTTGAGGAAAAAGTTAACTAGGTGTTATTCTTTATAACCTTCAGTTGATACCAATTAATTTTTGTCCATTTAATCTTTGGAGAATTCTAGAAATGATTAATTTAAGGGTTATTCTTTTTTCATCTATTAAAAATGATTCAATAACGCTTGGCTTTTGGCTGAATCTGCATAAAGAAATACTTTTTATTGAACTTATATCGTCTTTCTCAAAGGATAACCAAAATTTGCAGGTATCCTTTATGGCGCAATAAATGACCCAACATTCATCGCCTGCAATTGGTCTAAATGTATTTTTCAGACTTATATCTTCTACTACAAATCCTCTTTCTTTAAATTCTAAAATTAATGATGGTAATAAATGTTCATTGACAAATTCATTGAATGGTTTTTTT
>JAOOLH010000013.1 GCA_028408675.1 Prochlorococcus sp. AH-716-K03
ATATGCTAAAAATCTTATCATTGTCCTCAAAATTTCACTAACTTTCCATCTAACGGTATTTGATCCATAAATAAGCAAATACAAGCTATTACGCATAATATAATAAACCCTTAAATCTTGATCATGATAACTTTTCTTTATCCCAAAAAAGTTAATATACTTTGAACCTATTTTGTGTTTTAAAAAAATATTATTAGCCTTAATCAATTTAAAATTTAATATATTAGCTCTTTCGCACCAATCTGTATCAACTCCATCAATAAATAAAATAGGATTCATCTTACCAACATTATTGAAACTAGCTTTATTAAATAAAGATCCTGAAGTGATTGCAAAATTAACATATTGGAATTCTTCTTTTTCATTTTTTAGTTTATATAAATTTCTATTTTTCTTTTGATATTTTATATCCAATATTGTTGGAGAGCAGCATACTATACTCTTATTTTTTATATATGCTTTTTCAAAAATACTAATCATTTTATCTACAAAATTAAAATCAACCATGGAATCTTGATCAAAGGTAAATAAGTATTCGTAATCTTTGCTAAGAAAATCAGAGATAATTTCATTCAAAGCATCAGATACTCCAATATTAATCCCCTTACTTGAAGAGTAAACTCCCTTTTTCTTTAAGAGATATTCTGAAAAACTATTACCTTTATTAATAAAAAGAAAAACATGAATTTTTTGATCTAGTAAATTTTCTACTAATTTAATAAGATTTTCATCAGGCGAATAAACAATAATGCCAGCTAATATTTTAATATTCACTATTTTAAGTAAAAATTAATCACAATTAAATTAATCTAAAATCTTTCCTTGTAAAAACAGCATCAAATTGCTGAATTTTATCATTTTTTGAGGCTTTTTCAATATCGTAAATTCCATACAAAACATAATTGAAATCTTCAAAAGTTCTAAAAATATCAGATAATTTACTTTGAGACTTATACGTTGGAGCCACTAACATTTCAATTACAATAATATCTATAAGTTCTCTAGTCAATAAATCAATACTTCCTTTTAAGACTTCTGATTCTAATCCTTGAACATCTAATTTTAATAAATTAATTCTTTTTTTTTTACCTGACATACTTAAAACGAAGGTATCTAAAGTTTTTACTTTTACCGAAATTTTGTCTTTATGCTTTAATTCATCATTTTTCCAAGATTCTGATGCCAATGGATCAAGTTCTAGTAATGAATTTGTATAAGTTTTAGTATTTATATTTACATCAAAATTTCCATTTTCTGAGGAAAGGGCACAATTATATATTAATAATCTTTCATTATATTTATATTTATTTACCAAATATTCATAAGAAGATATGTAAGGCTCAAATAAAAAGCCATAAGCTTTTGGAAAACTTTTTAAATAATTTTTTATCCAATTCCCTTGATATGCTCCAACATCAAAAATAACTGGTGCATCAATTTTATTTATTTTTAGTAGATTTATTACATCTTTAGTTAATTTTGAATTTGGAAAAAAATGTTTGAGATTAATTATTATTTTATTTAAATTTATCACTTTAATCTTCCAATGAAACTTTTAAAGGTTTGATAATCATATTTTCTAAAAATAATTTTCTGGGAAGTAACGGTTCCATATCTTCATTTGGTCTGCCAAATTTGACCTGAGGATTGACTCTAGCATTTTGAGGAATTTTTACATCTAATAAAATTGAATTTTTTGAAGTAATAAATTTTTGTAATATTTCATCAATATCTGATTCTTCAGATAATTCCATATAATTTAGTTTGAATGCATCAGAAATTTTCTTGAAATCAGGAAACGATAATCCACCTTCTTCCGAGGAGGCAACATAATTTGACTGAAGCCATTGATCTTGAGTCTGTTTAATCATTGAATATCCAGAATTATTAATTATTATCAATTTTATTTTAATTTTATGATGCATAATTGTCGCCAATTCTTGCATAGTCATCATAAAACTTCCATCACCAATAATACATATTTTCTCTTTTCTAGGTTCCGCGAAATGGGCGCCTATTAAGGCTGGCAATGCCCAACCCATAGCAGTGTTATTAAAATCATGAAAAAGTCTGACACCTTTCTTTAAATGCATTGATTGCATTGCCCATGCTATAGAACATCCGGTATCGATTAACAATATTGAATTTGAAGATATATGAATAGATAATTTCTCAAAAAAAGAATAAGGATTAATTTGCAATTCGCTTTGAGAAAGTTTTTTATTCAATTTATTAAAATAATTTTTCCATAATTTTATTTGAGATAACCAATTAGAATTGTCTAATTTAGTTTTTTGATTATCATCATAATTATTTAAATAATAAAAAAAATTCTTTAAGTCATCTTGTATCAATAGATCGAACTCAAGACCAAAATGTTTAAACTTTGACAATTCACTTGGATCAATATCTACCATTATCTTTTTAGCTTCCCTTGCAAAAGTATTAACTGGTGACCCTGTCGATTTAGTATCTAATCTAGAACCAAGTGCAATTATTAAGTCTGAATTTTGAACTGCAAAATTTGCATGCCTCATTCCATGTGTGCCAAATGTTCCTACATAAAGTCTATTGTCACTCTCTATCAAATCTGATGCCCCCCAAGTAAGAGCAACTGGGAGTTGATAATATTCAATAAATTTCATAAAAGCTTCTTCCGTTTTACTTAAATGAATACCCCATCCAGCAACAACTATTGGTCTTTTAGCTTTTTTAATCTCATTTACAATTTGTGGAATGAAATCTTTTGAAATTGGAAAATTTATTTTCTTAGAAATCTTTTTCTCGTCGAACTTTTTAAGTTTATCTATATCTATTATTGATCTCTGGAGGTTATCAGGAATATCAATTAAAACAGGTCCAGGTCTACCTTCATGAGCTAAGAAATAAGACTTCTCCAGTTCAAATCTAATATCTTCTGCTTTTTGAATAGTGGTTGAATATTTTGTAATTTCTTTTGTTATGCTTGAAATCGGGGTTTCCTGAAAGCCTATTTGTCTTACCCCGGTATTACCTGTCATCCTAGTTGTACTTACTTGGCCAGTAAGAATTAAAAGTGGAACGGAATCGTAGTAGCTACAACAAATACCTGTAATTAGATTTGTTGCCCCTGGGCCACTTGTTGCAATTGCAACACCCATATGTCCAGAAACTCTGGAGAAGCTATCAGCCGCCATAGCAGCTCCTTGTTCATGATGAGTACAAATATAATTTATATCTGGATTATCATTAATTGAATGAATTAAATGCAAAGAAGCCCCGCCAGATATGGCGAATACAGATTTAACTCCTTTTTTAGAAATAAAGTCAGCTATAAAATCAGATAATTTTATTTTTTTCACCACGGGACATTTTCTTTACAAGTAATAAATAAGGATCCTTCTTTATAACTAGTTGGCATATCTCCTAGATTTTCGACTCTCTCCCAACCTTGTTTTTGAGAATATAACTTAACACCTATTTTATTGAAAAAGTTAAATATTTTTTCGGCATTTTTTAATGATCCAACTTCAATCATTGCATCTGTATTAGTCCAATCATCTAATGAGGTCGATAGTAATACCTCTGCTTCATGCCCCTCAATATCAATTTTTAAGAAATCGAATTTAGAAATTAAATCCTTAAAAGAATCAGTTTGAACAGTAAATTTATCTAAATCACCATATAAGGAATCTTTAGAACCACTTATGTGGCTACCTGTTGTATTATTTTTAATTCTTATGAATTCTACTTGACCTTCTTTTGTAGAAATTGCTTTGTTTATTAAGTTTGGCTTGTTTTCTAAGCAGTTATTATTAATATTTTCATTAAATTTTTCAACATGAATTAAATCTGGCTCATAAGATGTGACATCAAATCCAAGTTTAGATAAAACAATAGAGTGCAAACCAATATTAGCTCCAAGATCAGCAACCTTTTTATATCTATTTTTATTTTTTGTATAAAAAGCAAATAATATCAACTCATCTAATCCGAATAGATGAGTTGAATTTATAGCTCCCATTGAATAATAAGGTAATTTTATTCTTCCTATAGATCCTAATTCAACTGCTTCATTTTGATTAGGACCAAATAGCTTAAAACTTGAATATTTTGATATTTTCTCTATAAATTTATAAAAGTCAGAATTTGGGGAATGATACTTAAAAATATCGGGTATTAACTCTAATAAAGATCTTAAAATATCCTCATTCTCAGTTAATTCTTTTGATAAGACCAATTTAAAAGAAAAAAGTTTAAATAACTATAACATGTGATTAAATTAACTAATAATTTCCCTTTAAATTAATTTGATTTGATTTGATTTTTAAATTTTAATTTGGGGGGGGGAGGGGAAACTATTTAATGAAAGCACTAATCCTATCAATCAATTCTGACATTGGAAAAGCACTAGCCAAAGATCTTCAGAAAAGAGGATATGAAATATTTGGTACGTATAAAACTAATAAGCCCAAAGTTAATATTATGGAGGAAAATTTATTTCGTTTCGATATTAAAGACTTTGATTCAGAAAGATACAAGCTTTGGCTTAAATCAATTGGAGAATGGGATCTCTTTATTTCTTGTGTTGGAACTCAAAAACCAGTTGGCAAATTTATTGACGTAGAAATAAATGAATGGGTAGAGGCAGTCGCGACAAACTCTTGTTATCAGATAGCCGCATTAATTAATGCAATAAAAATAAGAACTAGTACAAAGCATGCTGATGTCATTTTTTTTGCCGGCGGAGGTACAAACTCTGCTAACCCTTATTATTCTTCTTATACCTTAGGTAAGATTTCTCTTATAAAAGCTGTTGAATTACTTGATAACGAAATTGAATTTATGAAATTCACCATATTAGGGCCAGGATGGGTTAAAACAAAAATTCACGAAGAAACAATTAATGCAAAAGATAAAGCTGGAGAAAATTATAAAAAAACTATTGAAATGATTAATAACCCTAGCAAATTTAACCCTATGGAGAAAGTTATAGAGGATATTTACCAAATAGTCTCCTTACCAAAAGAATTAGTAAGTGGTAGAAATTTCTCTTCAGTTCATGATGATCTTTCTATTGATAAATTAAAAAAATTAAAAAAATTAAACGTGGATTTTTATAAATTAAGAAGACTTCATAATAACCAATGACTTTTTTTTAATTTACATATGTCATTTTAAAAAGGGCCTTTAAACCAATCGCCGGGGACATCATGAGGAGATATTACAGGCATTTCATCAATAAGTTTAGACCCTTCAATCCTCAGCATTTCGCAGACTCTCTCAACAATCTGATTCGCTCTAGGATAGAAATCCTTTGTCAATCCATAACTGGTTGGTTCAGGAACATCTGGCATGGTAATTCTAGAAGGTGGCCTATCTAAAAGATTAGAGTGATTAATAGCTATTTGAGAAATTATTTCAGAAGCAATCGAACAAGTAGAAACACCAGTATCAAGTACTAAGATTTTTCCTGTTACTCTTAAAGAATTTATAATACAAGAAAAATCAATTGGTTTGACTGACCTTAAATCAATAATATCAATAGCAATACCAATTTTTTCTAAATATTTTTGTGCAATTAATGCTTCTACTGTCATATAAGACATTGAGACAATAGTTAAATCATTTCCTTTTGTGATTAAGTTTGCTTTACCTAATGGAATCCTATAATCACCATCACGAACTTCTCCAATTGAATTATGTAACCACCTGTGTTCTAAGAATAAAACTGGATCAGGATCAAAAATTGAACTTAACAATAAACCTTTTGCGTCACTCGGTGTACTTGGCATAACAACCTTCAATCCAGGAATATGAGCAAACCATGATTGGAGATTTTGGGAGTGAGTAGGTCCTTGTCCCCATCCTCTTCCAATTATAAGTCTAATCGTAATTGGAACGGTTAATTGCCCATCAAACATATAATGCATCTTCGCAGCTCCATTTACCAATTGATCCATTGCTAAAAGAAAGAAATCTAGTCTTTGATGAGTCATTATAGTTTTGTAACCTGCTATTGCTGCACCTATTCCTATCCCAGTCATCGCATTTTCCGAGGTTGGCGTATCAAAGACTCTTTCGTTTCCAAATTTTTCTTCAAGACCAATAGTTGTACCAAAAATTCCTTTTGGATCAGTCGCACCAAGTCCATAACAAATTACTTTGTTATCAATTTCCATTGATATTTGGAGGGCTGAATTAATTGCTTCTACGAATGTAATATTATTTATTTTCATATTTCATTAGAATATATATTTTTAAATGCTTCTGTTTTTTCTGGATATGTATCTTTTTTTGCTTTTTCAAAAGCAACATCAATTTCACTAGTAACTTTATCTGTTATTTGATCAAGTTGAGAAAGATCAAAGTCAGCAAAATATTCTTTTAAATTATTTTCAAATAAAGTAATTGGATCTCTTTTCTTCCATTTCTCATATTCTTCAACAGATCTGTAGCCTAGATCATTATCAAACTGATATCCACAGTGCTCTCTCCATCTATATGTCTCAAATTCAATAAACCAAGGGCAAATATCCTCAGATTTTATCTTAGAAATAATTGAATCTAAACATGTATAAGAGTTAATTACATCATTGCCATCTGCATAATAAGTATGAGCTCCAATTGAATTAGCTAAATCCATAATATTTCTATTTTTTGGCTGCCTCACACTCAGTGGACTGTAAACACTATAAAGATTATTTTCACATATAAAGATTACTGGCAATTCTTTTAGAACAGCAAAGTTCAACGATTCATAAAAAGAACCTTCTTCGATAGCTCCATCACCAAGAAAAATACAAGAAACATTTTTAGTTTTATTTAATTTCAGAGCCAAGCCCAAGCCAACACCAACTGGAATACTGTTGCCAACAATGGCTGAAGTTCCCATGAATCCAACATCCTTATCTATAAGATGCATTGAGCCCCCTTTACCTCCAGAACATCCAGATTTCTTGCCATAAATCTCGGCTATCATTTTATTTAAATTTCCACCTTTCGATAAGTAGTGGGCATGCCCCCTATGAGTACTTACAGCATAATCAGCATTATTTAAGACAATCGATAATGCTGCAGGCACACCTTCTTGACCAATTGATAAATGTGTAGGGCATCTTATTTCATTTTTAGGATATTCTAATGCTATTCTTTCTTCTACCAAACGAATCTTTTTCATCATATAAAAAAGATCTTTTAATTTTTGATTATCTAAAAATTTCGATTTTTTTTTTGGTTCTTTCATTTAAAATATTATAATTTTAAAGTTTTCATCCATTTAACTGTAAAGCAATTATCTGAATCCAAAAGTTTACCTTTATTATAAATCTCACAAATTTCGTTTATTGCATCTTTAACTTTAAATTTTGGGGAAAAACCAGTATTTAGCAGTTTGGTTGAATCTTGTCTGTATGATCTTGGATCATTTGATTCTGATACAATAATTTCGGAAGGAATTTTTTGTTGAACCATTTTTGCAATTTCCAAAATACTTATATTTTCAAAGCCTGCGTTGTAACATCCTGATTCGATATTTTGATTATCTATCAAATGTACATATACATTAACAATATCTTTTATATGAATATTTGGTCTTGTTTGATCTCCTCCAAAGATCGTCATTTTGCCGTTCTTCAATGCTTGATATGTAAACATATTTACACTTACATCCAATCTCATTCTTGGAGAATATCCGCAAACAGTTGCTGGTCTAATACAGTGAACAACCATTTCATCTTTATAAGATAGTAAAACCCTTTCAGCAATCATTTTTGTCTTGTTGTAGACAGATATTGGGACTAAGTCTAAATCCTCCGTAACTTTATCTTCGTCTTTAACACCATAAACACTTCCTGAACTTGCAAAGATGAATTGTTTAACTCCTTCTTTTCTTGATTTTTCAATTAATTGTTGAGTTGCGAGTACATTAACTTCCCAACTCAAGTTCGGATTCAGTTCTACAGCTGGATCATTAGCGATATTAGCAAGATGTATTACTACATCGATTCCTTTAAATATTTCAGTTGATATATCTCTAACATCAGACTTTATATTTTTTAAGTTTGGATGTGAACTTAAATAATTACCAAACCATTGAGTATCTACAGAAATAACATTATGTCCTTTTTCTAAGAGTGTGGGTACCAAAAGAGATCCTTTATAACCGCAACCGCCAGTAACAAGTATTTTCATGATTTATGTATATATTTCCATGGTAATTTTTTTAAGATTAACAGATTACACTTTACCCAATTTAAAGTTCTAGATATTCCTTCATCAAGATTTACTTTATCATTCCAATTAAAAATACTTCGAAGTTTTTCACTATTAAGAAGATAATTCTGATCTTTACCTAATCGTTCTTCATCTATGTCGACAATCTCTTGAAAATCGACGGCAGTAAAAGTACAAATTTTATGTATTAAATCTCTAATAGTAAGGGCTTGATTTGTAGAAATATGCCAGGAAGAGCCAGGTTCAGCCTTTAAGGTAATATCAATAGTTGCATTAACGACATCCTCAATATAAATAAAAGACCTTTTCGAAAATCCTCCTCCATTTAATTTAAATGACTTACCAGTAAGAGTGCTTAATAATGCTCTTGGGATTACTCTATAAAGTTGCTGACCAGGACCATAAACATTTGCAGCTCTTGTGAAAACAACAGGAAAATCATATGCTTTAAAAAAACTCAATAAATGCATATCACATGCAGCTCTACTAACAGCATATGGAGTAGTTGGGTTAAAATTAAAACTTTCTTTTATCCAACCTTCATCTGTACTTCCATATACCTCTGGAGTAGTAACATGAACATATTTTTTTAAAAAACTTTTTTTCCTTAGTACATCATGAAGCGCGACTTGAGAAACTACATTTGTTTGATACCAATGAGTAGGATTTTGCCAACTTTGAGCCACCATTCCTTGAGAAGCAAAATTTACCACGTATTCTGGTTTAAATTCATCTATTAAATTTTCAATCTTTTTTATATTTGAATTTAAATCCAGTGAAAAGAATTTAAAATTATCTATTGATTTTTTAGAATCATTTATTTCAATTATGTTTTCTTTCCATTTATAAGGGAGAAAAACTTTATCAGGCTCTGTTGATCTACTTACTCCGCATACTTGATTACCTTGTAATAAGAGTTGATTAACAAAATGAGAACCGCTAAAACTATTACTACCAATTACTAAAAATCTTTTTGGATTAATTTTTAAAGACATCAATTAACTTTGCAATAAGTTTTTCTTTGGATATGGGACTATTTCCCATTGTCTCAACAGCAATTGCGGCCATGCAACATGCTATCGCAGATGTTGAAATTAATGGCTGGTTGCTAGATAGTCCCAAAGCCATCACTGCCAATAAAGAATCTCCTGCTCCCGCTACATCAACAGGATTTACAGATAATGCAGGGAAAGATTGAGTCTTTATTTTTTCAACTGTATTATCATACGCAATAAAACCTTCAGCTCCTAATTTCATTATTAATCTTTGCGTCTTTGTAATCTTAATAAGACTTTGGCTTAATTTTTCTAATCCTGATTCCTTATCTTTCAGTGCTACTCTTGTTTCTTTCTCATTAGGACAAAGTAAAGAAAAATTTTTAAAGTTTGTAATGTCTCCGACTTGACTGCTACATTGCAGATCACCAAAAATCATTAAATCATATTTATTTGAAAGATTTTTTATTTCTTCTATTATTTTTTCAGTAACAACTCCATATACAAAATCAGATACAATAATTCCGTTAATTTTTGGAGCAAATTCTCTTAACTTTAATATAATTTTATCCTCTATTTCATTATCTAATTTATGCTCCTCTAATTGACTAACTCTAAAAAGTTTTTGATTTTCTACAACATATCTTTTTTTAAATGTAGTGGGTCTAGATTTATCTACGAATAATTCATGAGTAATATCATTCTTTTTTAACTGTTCCCTAAGATAACTTGCAGGGGAATCATCTCCTACTACTGATATGAAAGAACAATTAGCTCCAAGTGTTTTAGCATGATTAGCAACAATGGCTGCACCTCCAATAAAATTTCTTTTTTTTAGTTCTTTTACTACTACCACAGGTGCCTCTGCACTCAAACCTATTGGCTCACATGCTGCGTACTGGTCTATGATTGAATCTCCAATAACCAAAAGATGCGTCCCCCCCCATGCATCTACTGAGCTAACAAGATTTTCAAATGTTAGACCTTCTCTGCTGCAGGTCTCTACAAATAATTTTTTTCTTGAAAGTGATAACTCACTCTCCGAATTAATTAATAAATCAGTATTTGCATAATTAATATCTCCAGCATGAAAATGAACTTCTTTATTAAATTTAAATTGAAAACTTATAGAATCTAATATGTCTTTATTATTTGTATTCTCAAATTCTTTTCCTAAAACTAATGCTTTTGGAACTAATTCCTCCAAAAGGTTTTTAAGATTATTATTACCTAATAAAACTATATAGTCTGCGATTGAAAGTAAACTAAGAGCATCAGCCCTATCACTTTCTTTGAACCCAAAATTTGAAGTATTCTTAATATCTTTATCACCAAGAAGAGCTACAATTAGTTGATTTCCTATTTTTTTTGCATGCCTTAGATATCTAATGTGTCCAGTATGAATTGTAGTGAAGTGTCCATAAGCTATGACAGCCTCCTTAGGAAGAGATTTGATTTCATTAAATTTAACTATTTTCGTATTCATGACATTTCTATTAATATTCTTCCAGCAGATTTACCTTCTTTCATATCACTAATAGCTTGGTTTATTTCATCTAAAGGATATCTTTTGGATATGAGGATTTTAAACTCCGCCATATTATTTTTAAATAATTTTAAGTAGCGTGGTATATCAAAATGAGGATCGCTTTCACCACCATGAGAACCAATTATCTGCTTACCAAAATGCAAAGGCAAAGTAAAAATATTAATATTACTATTCCTTCTTGGTACGCCAACTAATACTAACCTTCCCGTATTACTTAACAATTCATAGCCTTGCTCAATTATTGATGGGATCCCAGTATTATCAATAAAAACATCTATATTATTTCCTTCAAGAATCTCCTCAATTTTCTTTATTGGATCAGCTTTACGACTGTTTATAGTATGCGTAGCTCCTAATTTGAAAGCTAAATCTAATCTATTATCAAATAAGTCAACTGCAATAATTGGATAGGCAGAATTCAATTTACAAGCTTGGATTATATTTAAACCAACCCCACCTGCTCCATAGACAATCACTGATTCACCTAACTTGAGTTTTGCATTATTATCAACCACACCAAAACCAGTTGTTATAGCACATCCGAATAGAGAAGCCAATTCAGAGTCAAAATCTTTCTCAATCTTTGTGCAACGATTCTCACTCACTACAGCATAATTATTGAATGTTGTGACCCACCCAGCATTTAGCTTTTTGTTATTCCATTCATATATTGGGTTTGGACCCTGAATACCAGTTCCTTTTCTCCAGTGCAGAATAACTTTATCTCCCTTTTGAAGTGTGCTTACTCCTGGCCCTGTTTCTAGAACAACTCCACACCCTTCATGGCCCATCAAGTGCGGTAGATATTTATCTGGTCCTTTTACACCAGCAATTTCTCCAATTTGTGAACCACATATTCCACTAACTTCAATTCTGACCAAAACCTGTCCAATAAAAAGTTGTTTAGGCAATTTTATATTATCTACAACAAGAGGTTGATTCTGCTCAACTAAAAAAGCCGCTTTTGTAAAATCAGGCAAAATTGTCATTATTCAAAATATATAAACGAATAATCACCTTTATAACCAGTCAACTCAAACCACCATTTCCATTCTTGTGGGGTATTAAAAGCTTCGCAAGATACCTGCCAATACAACAAGTTTGCCTTCTCAACTTCATTTCTATAACTCTCCACGCAAAGATACTTATCTTTTTTACCAACTCTTTCCATTTCCTTTAAGGCTTTATACAAATCTTGTGCTTCAAGACAATGTAAAGTATTTATAGAAATAACTAGGTCAAAATATTCATCTGGATAAGGCAGATTTGTTGCATTTCCAACAGTAATTTTTTCCTTTATCTCCTCTTTACTATTTTTGGCAGCATATCCAGATATATCTAGTCCATATAAATTCAAATCTGGGAGGAGTTTCATTAAATCAAACAGTAAATATCCTTTACCACAACCTATATCTAATATTTTGGCATCATTTTTTAATTGATAATGTTGAATGAGTTTTTTAGCAATCTTTTCCCATCTTCCTTCAATATAATTATAACCCCCGTAACAAATTCTTCTATCGCCATCCCAATAATCAAAATCAAATTTTTTTGCTAAGACTGCAGCTTTATGTTTTGGATATTCAGGATCATTTACTCTTTTGAGATAATCCCTTTTGGTGCTTTTATGCAGGGGACTCATGAAATCTATTTCTTTCATAATTAGATAAAAATTTTACTTGGTTTATTACTTGAAAGCCATTGCATACATAAATGACCAATAATTAATTGTAAATCTTCTGCAATTTGCATATCATCTATTGGAACATGAATTGGATTGTCAGAAAGCCCCTTACATAACCCACCATTAAAGGCAAGAATTGAGTGTGATACTAATCCTTTGTCTCTAGCTTTTTTTAATGCATTAACAACATTTAGAGAATTACCACTTCCTGATAAGACAATTAATATATCATCTTGGTTTCCTTTTACTTCGATTTGATGGGAAAAAACATTTTCAAAGCCTGTATCATTTGCCAAACAACTCATTACGGCTGGATTTGCTGTTAAAGCCTCAACTCTTAAACCTGGTAAAACTGGCATTTCTCCACATGCTCCAACTCCATAAATAAAATCATTAGCTATGTGTATTGCATTCCCAGCACTTCCTCCATTGCCGCAAAGAAATACTTGATTACCATTTTCCCAAGCATTTCTTAAACTTACTGCAAGAAATTCTATTTTTTCTAATGTAGGACAATCGAAACATTTGTTTAGCCTATCTAAATAGGAATTAACAAAAGTTGAAAAGGAATTTTCAAAATAATTTTTTTTATCAGAAATCATAAGAGCTTTTATTAAAGAAGAGTAAGAACCTATGTCGATATATTCATGAAAGGTTTTGCAAGCATAAATTTTACCAATTAATTTTGGAATTACTTGGGTGCTGAAATCATTTTCATTTGAGGATAATTTTTTAACAAAATCTAAAAATTCCTCATCAAAAGCATAAACTGCTCCATTAGCTAAATTACCATAATTTGCTTCTTCTTTTTCATAAAAAGCTTCAACAATATTTTCTTTATTTACATTAACTATTCCACAAGTTGATGGTTTATCTGTCTTAAAGGTAAGCATTGATATAAGACACCCATCAGGCTTTGATTTATGAGAATTTAGGAAAGAAGAGAGATCATCATCTGTATAGTTATCAACGTGAATAAGAAGTCCTATTGAATTATCAAAAAAAGAAATATTCCTCTTTAATGTGCCTGCGGTGCCTAAAATTTCATCTTCATAAGTCAAAATTATTTTCATTTTACTTTTTTCTCTTGATGAAATAAATTCCTCAACTTTTTCATTCAAATAATGTGTATTTATTAGAACTTCATCACATCCAAGTTTTTCTAATTTTGAAAGCCATATTTCTAACAAAGGCTTTCCTTTTACTTTTATCAAACATTTAGGAGTATTTTCAGTGAGTGGTCTTAACCTTGTCCCGAATCCAGCCGATAAAAGAATAGCTTTTAATTTTTTTTTCATTTTAAGATTTATATTTTAGAAATCATCTGATCTATTATTAGATCTGCAAGAGAGAAACTTGCTGTAAAGGCTGGAGAGATAGCATTCATTACATGCGTGCTGGATGGTCCTTCTAAGCAAAGGAAATCATCTTCTAATCTCTCCTCCTCAAGATTAAACAATTGAGAACGAATTCCAACTTTCTCACATGCGACAATATCACTATCCTTAATTGAAGGTATTAGTTTTTTAGCAGAATTAAGCATAACCGGTTTTAATGCCAAAAGAAGTTGTTCATGAACGTACTTTCTAAAGCCTCCATTATTTTTTAAATATTGACCAGCAAGACTTAAAAGGTTACTAAATGTTGATAAAGGTTCAAAAGCTTCAAATCCTTTATAATTTTCTCTTCCCAAAGCAGGAGTCGCTGTCGGTCCAATATAAATAGTAGGAATATTATCAGCTGAGGGAGTGAAATGTACTCCAAGAAAAGGAACATTCAAGTCAGGTACTGGGTATACATTTCTAGTGATTTTAATTGCTGAGTTATTTCTTAAAGCCCAATAAATGCCTTTAAAAGGAAAAAGTCTATATTTTTCTCCAACATTAAACTTCCTAGCTACTCTATCAGCATATAATCCTGAACAATTTATCAGATGTCCGTAATTAATCTTATTACCATTATCTAAAGAAAAAGTACATTTTATAGGGTCCACTCTCCAATTTTTTTGATGTAGAAAAAATTTTACTCCTTTTTCTCTTAATTCGCTCTCAAGCTTATTTAATACAACTTTAGATTTTACTACTACTGTATTTGGACTCCATAGTGCTCTCCCTGAAGAAGATTTTACATATGGTTCGAGACTCTTCAACTCTTTTTCATCTATCAATTCAACCTTGGCTCCATTTTTTATAGCCCTATCTTTCAAAATATCAAGCTGATTATCAAGACTCTCCATTTGAGGGATAATTATTTTCCCGCATTCATTTATTGGTAAATTTCTTTCCTTTATCCATGACTTTAATTTCTTGGATCCAGATACACATACTTGAGACTTAAGAGTTCCTGGTTTGTAATATACTCCTGAATGAAGAACTCCACTATTTAACCCGGAACTATGCATACCAAGTGATTTTTCTTTATCAATAACTACTATATTTTTTGAAATATTTCTCTCTAACAATTGATTGGCTATTGATAATCCAACCATTCCACCTCCTATAATCAAAAAATCTGTATTCATAATATTAATGTGTTTTTTTTTGAATATTTTCGAGTAACTCTAAAAGGTTTTTCATCAAATAAATATTAGTCGATTGAATCTCAGAATATTGTTTTTCTTGATTAGTAAAGTCAAATACACTTTCTCTTTCATTTAATCCATGTCCTGTTAAAAGATGCACCAAGTTGCCAATACCAGCATTTAATCCCGCCTTTAAATCTGTTAATCTATCACCAACTAATATTGAATCCTTAAGATTAATTTTAAATTTTTTTGCCGCCTTGAGAATCATCCCTGGGTTAGGCTTCCTCCAAAAATTATTTTCTAGAGACAAATAACTATTACTATAAATTCCTACAATAGGGTGGGCATTTCCAATTAGATCCATCATCTTATTAGTTACCGCATCATAGTCATTCCAAGTAAAAAGTTTTCTAGAAATACCAGATTGATTAGTCACTATAAATACTGGAATTAAATTATGTAAAGCGTATTGCATTAATTCAATCACCCCTTTTTCTAAAAATACATCATTAGGATTAGACAAATAGTGCATATCTTTTATAAGTACTCCATCTCTATCAAAAAAAATGGCTCTGCGTTTTTTATTAGAATTAAAAAAATAACTAATTTTATTTTCAAAAATTATTTCTTTTTCGTGTATATTTTTCATTATTTTTTGCACTTCAAACATTTACTATGTTGGATGATTCGACTTTGTAAATAAAATCACACATTTTTAATGTTGATAATCTATGAGCGATCATTATCAAAGTAACTTCTGGATAAAGTTCATGAATAGAATTAATAACCTTTTCCTCTGTTTTGAAGTCTAATGCACTTGTTGCTTCATCTAAAATAATTAGATTTGATTTTTGATATAAAGCCCTTGCTATTCCCAATCTTTGTTTCTGACCTCCACTCAACCTTACACCTCTTTCTCCAATGTAAGATTCGTATCCCATATTAAGAGATTGAATAAAATCATGAATTTTCGCTTGCTCTGCAGCTTTAATTACTCTACCCATTTCAATTTTCCTACTATTCAATCCGAATGCAATATTCTCAGCTATCGTTGCATCAGCAAGAAAAATATCTTGAGGTACATGAGAAATAGATGATCTCCAAGAATACATAAATTGATAATCATTAAATACTAACTTTTTTTTATCGACAAGGATTTCTCCTGAAGTAGGTTCTAAGAGTCCCATTAATAAATTTATAAGAGTACTTTTACCACCTCCAGTTTCACCAATTATTCCTATTTTTTGACCTTTTTGGATTGAAATATTTATGTCTCTAAATACATCATTTCCTCTCTCTGAGTAAGAAAAACTTAAATTCTTAAATTTTATACTATCTTTTAACTTATATTTTTTGAAGCTATTAGCTTCAATTTGTTTAGTAGTTATTTTATCTTCCTTTATTAAAGGAGCGATTGATTTTACAGCTGGTAAATATGTTTTTAATATTGCCCACTCATTGTATATGCCTTGCATAGCCGGTAATAATTTCTGAGAACCAACAGCAAACGTTCCTAAAATTGCAATAATTTCGGATGGATCGATACTGGTAGTTGTTAAAAAATAGGCAATTATAGCTATTAAGAATAAACTTACAGATTCCAAAATAAATCTTGGTGATGCAGCATAAAATTGATTTTGAGCTTCAATATATCTAGTAGGTTTATCAGTGTTTTTATAAATAGAAGAAAAATAACTTTGATTATTAGATAAAATTACCTCTCTGATAGCTTGCAGTCCTTCTTGTAGTAATTTTATTTTTCTTTTGTTTGACTTTTCTAAAATTTTTCCATTATTAGAAATTTTTCTTCGTATTGAAAAAGCTAATGAGATATAAGCTAATGAAAAAGCAAAGAATATTACTAAAGCGACTTGAGGATTTATTACAAGAAGGCCAAAAACTATTGAAATAATAATGATCGAATAAGTAAGTATTCTTAGTGATGATGCTATAAAAGTAATTGTTGAGTTTACATTTATCGTTAGCTCACTTATATAATCACTTGAATTTCCCCTTAAATGCCAAGAGTAATTCTTATAGAGAATATTTGTATAAACCCTATCACTTATATCACTCCCAATAGCTGCACAAGTTTGACCATTAAGCCATATATTATAAAGTCTTACTATCATTGTAAAGGCAGTTGCCGATAGAAAAAATAAAGTAATGAATAATATTAATTTCCCTTGGTTTTCAAATCCTATATATTCTACAAATGGAGATAAAATTTTTATTTCTGTTAGTTTACTTGGATTTGTTAATACTATTAAAAAAGGAATAACTGATGACAAGGAAATTAGTTCTGCAAATCCACATGTCAACATTAAAAAAAGAAGTTTGAATATTTCTACTTTTTTATTTTTTTTTAGATTACTCCATAAAAAACTTACAAGGGATATATATAATAAGCCATTTTTTCTGACGCCCATTTCTTATTTTTTAAGTATGATTTATCTTATTAATACAATATCCTTAATTTGTTCCAAAAAAACAATTTTTTCTTTTAAAAATAACCAATCTAAGAAATTGTAAATTATTACCAAACTTATTACATGAATAACAATCCTTTACTAACAGTTTTAATCCCTGCATACAATAATACAAATAGCCTTGTCAGAGCTTTAGAGTCTATCAGTAAACAAACTATTGGAAAAAAAATATTTGTTACAGTTTCAGACGACTGTTCTCCCTATAAAATTGAAAAAGATGTGGTACTTGGCTTTGCAAGATACTTTAATGGAATTAAGTTTTTTAGGCAGATTAATAACCTAGGATTTTTATCCAACTCGGCATGGTTATCTAATACAGTTGAGACAGATTTTTATACTTTTCTTCATCATGATGATTACATATATCAAAATGATTTTTATGAAAAAGTATTAGATAAATTTATAAATAATGAAAAATTAGTTTGTTTTTTTGGAAACTCTGTAAATATTGAATTTAACAAACAAAAACTTATTAATTATAAAAAAGAGATTGAAACAAGAAAAAAATCTTACAATATCAACAATAAGAAATTAGTTGGCATAAGAAATGATTTAACAATAAATGGTCAGAATTTTAATTTTAATTTATTGAACTTTCCTGAAATTTTTAATACTTCTTGGTCATCAATTATTTTTAAAACCAAAACATCAAAAATGGTTGGGGGTTTTGGAGGTAACTACACACTTTCTCTTTCTGAAGCATCAATGCTAAAAGTTTTCCGAGAGGAAGAACATTTTGCAATATTACTCTTAATGAGTAATTTAGGTGATTTTCAACTTGAACAGAATCCCTCTACTATAAGAATTGTTGAGCCAACAAGCTTTAGCATATCGCCTACACATCCTGGAATAACATTGATTCAAGATAGTTCTCTTTTTGCCTTGTATAAAGTAGCATTTTTTATTGAACAATTATTTGGAGCTGAAAAGACTAAAAATACTTTAAAAAATATATTTATTAAAGTCGGCAAAATAGCCCTTATAAAAGAAGACCTATTTGTAAAGAACTTTTTCAATACCTATAGGGTTAAAGACAAACATTTATCAAAATATTCTAAAGTTTCACTAAAAAAATCTAGAAAGATCCAATCCTCATTAAATGTTTTTATTAATTTAATATCAAGATATATTGATGGTAAAATTAGGCTATTAAAATTTAAAATAAAGAAAATTATTAATTAATACTTGAGATTATATTTAATTTATAGTCTTGAAAGTTATTTGCGATATATTCTTCCAACGCTATTTCCCATGGACGCATAATATTAGCCTTTCTATAATCTAATTTTTTAGTTAGAAGCCTTTCTGATAAAGGCCTAGGAGCAAAATACTCTTTATTAAAGTATGTGGATGAGACAGCAGTAAGTGATATCTTATCTTTTAAATTTAGAATATCAAGGATTCTTGATGCAACTTCAAATCTACTTGTAACTCCTCTACAAACCATATTATAAAGTCCCCAATATTCTTTTGAAATTAATAATTCTACATTCCTTGCAAAATCTAAAGTATATGTTGGGGTCCCCATTTTATCATTAACAACAAAAAGTTCTTTTTTACCACTATTTAATTGAGTGAGTAATTTCTTTACAAACTTTTTATCTTTATTATGATCTCCTCCCATCATCCAGCCGGCTCTACATATTAAATATCTATATGCATTCTCTTTAACAAATAGTTCACCCATATATTTTGACCTTGCGTAAACACCCAATGGATTTGGAACACTCCAGTCATCATAAGTATCCTGACTACCATCGAATATTCCAGCAGTTGATATATAAAGAATTGGGATATCTAAATAATTGGCTAGATAGGTAGCATTTTCTACCGAAATGGTATTTGTTACATAAGCATCATCTGAATTCTGTTCGCAATACTCAAGATTAGTATAAGCTCCTAGATGAAAAATATAATCTGGTTTAAAATCAAATACAGCTTTTTTATATGCTTCAAAATCTCTAAAATCTAGATATTCTAACCATTCGGAATTCAAGTCAATATCACTACACTTAATCTCATATTGATCCTTAAAGACATTAAAAAAAGCATCCCCTAGCATTCCACCGGCACCAGCCATATAAATTTTTTTCATTTAAAAATTTCAAACTATGAATTTTTATATTAACAAAATGTGGGGCAAAGATTTTTTTTTTGGATCAACATAATGACAATCCCAGAGAAAATTTATTATGAATAATTGGGAATTGCAGCTTATGGATTTTAAGCTTGAATATTTTCAAAATTATTATTAAATTAACGCTTTAAAAATTTTTTTAGTTATTATCAATAGAGATTCAAAAAATATTGTGGTCTCAAAAGGTTGGTTTCATACAGAAATAACGAATACGGCAAAAAAATTAGCTGTTGAAGCCTTATCATCCTCTGATTTAACAAACGGATCTAACACGATAAAACTTGAAAAAGAAATAAAAAATATTTTAGGAGTAGAAACTGCTATTTATACAAATAGCGGGACCTCAGCATTATCGATGGCATTGTTAGCAGCGGGAATTGGCAAAGGACATACAGTTGCAACAGGAGGTATTGGTTGGATCGCTACCGTTCAAGCGGCTAAATTCACAGGAGCGGATGTATTATTGATAGACGTTGAAAAAGATCTTCCAAAATTGGACCTTGACCAACTTAAAGATGCGAGTGATAAATTTGATGTATTAATTTCAGTTAACTATAATGGCCGTCAATTAAATACTAATAAAATAAAAAATATATTAAATGGGAAAGTACTAATTGAAGACTCCTGTAAAAGTTTGTTATCCAGAGATTATAAAGGCATCTCATTTTCTGGAACCAATTCTAACTTTGGTTGTTTTTCCCTTGGTATGATATCTATGGTCCCAGGTATTTATGGTGGCTTTATAGTTTCTAAAAATTTAAATGATTATGATGATTTGAAATGTTTAAAGTGGCATGGAACTTCTTATTCATCTAATAAAGAGGAATATAAAAAGTGTTCTTATAATTTTAAAACCTCTAATATTCATGCATCAATTGCACTTGGGATGCTAGAAAATTATGAGGAGAGAATCTCAAAGCTTGAACTTATATATGCAATGTATAAAGAGGGTTTAAAAAACCTTGAAAATAACAAACTTTTAACAGTAAAAGTTAATGATGGAGAAATACCTTTGTTAATAGATATTGTTTCTAAAAATAGAACTGAAACAATTACTAAATTCAAGGAAAAAAATTTACCTACCTGCAATTATCATGAATCATTGGATAAAGCTTATTACACCAAATCTTTTACTGAACTTAAATACAGCAGATTCTTTGGCTCCTCAGTATTCCATCCTCCTTGTGGACCAGATCAAGACTTAAAGGCAATAGAACAATCTATAAAATTGTTGAGAAGTATTGGATAGCTTCAAACTTTTAGTAATCTTAAAAATAAAATAATGATATCAATATTAACTGTGAATGTTTAGTCACTTTTAAAAAATTTTTGAATTTGTTTAATTTATTTCTCAAAAAAAGTATCTGGATCTTTAAAAATACTTTGAGGTAAAAAATTATAGTCAATATTATTAATAATATCTGAATTTATTTTATTTAAACTTTTAATTCTTGATGTGATTTCTTCTAACTGTTTTTCAGAAGCAGTGCCAATACATATTTTCTTTACACAATCAAAATTAAAAAGCCACATGAAATTAAGAGTTAATAAATCCAGATTGTTTTTTAAAGCATATTGATCAAGATATTTAACAGCATTAATATATTCTTCAGTGACATATCTTTTCACTCGCCAACTAGAAAATCCTCTGCTATTCTTGGGAATATTTATTACATCCTTATATCTGTTTGCTAATAATCCTCTAGATAAAACTCTATAAGGAATAGCAGAGATTGAATATTTTTCTAATAAAGGGAAAATACTTTTCAAAGCTCTTTGTTCAAAAATATTAAAATGTACATCTAGAGAAGAAGGAAATGTTAATTTTTTCATTTGACATATATCTAACCAGTATTTGAGTTCATCTGGCTCAAAATTACATATTCCATAACTCTCTATTACATTTTCCTTAATTAAGACTTCTAATGCATTTACTTGCTTATGAACTGGTGTTGATTTACAAAATGAATGCAAGGACAGTCTGTGAATTTTTTTATTTTTGAATATATTACTAACTTTGTATCCAGCACTCAATATTTTTTCAGGAGAAAGATCGTCAATTTCGACTCCAAAACTACCCCCAGTTCTCTCAACTTTTTTTAAACCTACCTTAGTGTGTATATTGAAAAAATTATTATATTTGGTTTGATAATCAGATATAAATTTTTCGGAATTATAATTTCCGTACAAAGAACCTGTATCTAGATTCCTAATACCTAAATTAAAAGCAAAATTTAAAAAATCATATGTTTCTATTCTATTTAACTTTGAGCCAAAAGGTAATCCTCCAATAACTAAAGAATTTAAATTCATTTTATAGGCGAAAATCTATATTCAAGATTTAATCGAGAATTTTTTTTATCACTTGAATCTTCAGAGTGAATACAGCCTGGGTGAAAAATCAAAGCATCTCTATAGTTCATCTTAGGTCTCAAAAAGTCTTTAACATCTATTTTATCTTCAAGTCGATATTCATTTTGTATAAATTTTGAATCTTTAGGAAGATATTTCTTATATTGTTTTTTAAAGGAACCAGGTAGAAGTCTAATATTGGAATATTTAGTACTCCCCGATATCGGAACCCACAATGAATATACATTTTTAGTTGATCCCCAATTTTTGCAACTAGGCGGATATCCGTCATTGTTATTTGGCCTTATTAATCTATATCCGAGCCACCCTAATCCAGGGTCAGAACACATAGAAAATTTTTCATAACCACTATATTTCTTCACATATTCAATTAATTCATCTTTTAATAAGATTTCTTTTATTTTCTTTGGAGGGAACAAATATCTATTTTTTGGATTTACCATATTCTCGTGATTTAAATTATTATCATCAATAAATTCATGGTAAGTAGCAAGATCTTCATAATTGAATTTCAAAAAAGAGTTCTTCAAATTTTTGTCTTTTTTTAAATTTTTATTTAAGGTATCTATGACAAAGTTTTGGATGATAGAGAATTCATTTTGATTAAAAATATCCTTAATTACGGAGAATCCTTTTTCTTGAAATTCATTCATTTATTAAAAAATTATTATGTGGTATCCGAGATAATATTTTAAGTTTCATACTAATTGATTTAAACACAAGCAAAATATCAAAAATAATAATTATTCATAATCTATTAACTAAATCAAAAATTCTTTAGATTATCAACTTATAAAATTTAAATCCAGTTATTAAGCTTTATAAAAACTATATATGACAAATTAAGGGTCATATTAGGATATTAAATATAAAATTTAGAGTTTCTAAAAAGCTTATGAGTTTATTTAGTATATTAAATATCTCATCTCAAAACATTTTCCTTAGAATTTTAAAAAGTTTATATTTTCGTTTAAAGAATAAAAAAGAATCTCTTTATAAAAACTTTGGCATAATTAGGATTTTATTTTTCTTTAACAAAGATTTTCCTCTTAGGATGAGACTTTATTTTATTGAGCCTATTGATCTGAAATATATATCAGACTTCAAATTAGCCAAAATAACTCATTTTAAAAATAAGAAAGAACTAGGTGAAATTTTTTGTGAGTTAGCTAAAAAGAAAATAAGTGTTAGGAATAACCTTGTAAAAGCTTCTTGGTGTCTAGCCTCACAAAGCAATTCAAAAGGTAGCATTGAATATTTACTTAAAACAATAGAATCACTTAATTTAGATTATCAAACTTTATCCTATCTATTTAGTTACGCTGTAGCACCTTTTTTTTATTATGGAGCTATTGAAACAGGGGAGTGTTTACAAATATCTCTGCGGAAATTATGTGACAAGTCTGAAAATATTAGTCCATCTTTAAATAATGAGATTCTTCATTTTACTGGAATTGGACATCTGTCTCTTGCTTTTTTCTTAACTCAAGCAATTAAATGTAAGTTAGTAAATCCATCAAAAACGCCTATTTCAATGGTTTACGATAACGAAAATATATCAAATAAGGAATATGCAGATTTAGTAGCAGAAATATGCTTGAAATCAGGAATAGAAATAGTTAAACCATCAAAATTAAAAAATCATAATTTCGAATCTAATCTGGAACTTTGGCCTATTAATTCAGAGAAACAATATTTAACAGCGAGGCATTATTATGGTTTTGTATACGAAAAATCACTTGAATCCAAAGGTCAGATATTTTTAAAACCTAGAGATTATCATATTGAAAAAGCTAAATACTTAATAAAAAAATTCTCAATAAAAATAGATAAATGGTTTGTTGGTATGCACTTAAGATATGCACAAGATGATAGAAGCTTAAGAAATCCTTCGACCATTTTATACAAGCAAGCTATAAAATACATCAATAAGAATGGAGGTTCTGTAATATTAGTGGGTTCAAAATCTAATGAGATTTATAACAATTTGATTTCTGCAATAGATACTACTAAATTACCTCTAAATCAATTTGAAAGAGAATGTCTAGGAATTTATATTTGGTCGAAATCAAAATTTTTTGTAGGAAGTTTAAGTGGAGGAACAAACCCTCCAACAACTTTTGGAGTTCCAACTATTTGGTTAGACATATTTCCAAATTGTTGCTTCAGGCCACCAAATAAAGACGATATTTGTTTACCAAAAAGAGTATTCTATATTCCTGAAAATAGATATTTGTCATTTGAGGAAGCTGATTCTGAAGATCACTATTTCTCGCAAAATGAGAATAAAGATACTGCTCTTAAATATGGCTATAGAATAGATAGTGTTTCAAATGATTTAGTAGAAGAAGTCTTAAAACAAATGATACATAAAACTGTATTTAAGAAAAATATTAAATTAAATATTCCTTATATTGAAAACAATTCATCTTCTCTGAAATTCGGAGCAAAAATCATAACAAAACCTTCTCTGAAAAATTAAATTTTTTAAATCTTTTAGTCAATATTATTAAGGAATGATGGTGCAATAGGTATATGAGGATCTAGATATTCCAATGATTTAGATTTTAAATATTTTTTATGTTCTAGACAGATTTTTTCATATTCTCTTTTTTTTGATTCTATTGAATCATAATTAGTTAATCTAAGCATATCTTTAACAGCTAATAAAATTTCTTCAGGAGAATTATCAATGAGAATAAATTCGCCAAAATCTCTTTTCATTTCCTCTTTTGAAATATTGGCTTTTATGAAAGAGTCATATGACAAATAATCTTTATCTTTTTTGTTAAAACATCTTTTATTAATTGAAAGACTAAGTGGGTAGATAGGTTGAATATGAGGTCTTACAGAATTTGTCAATAATACTGGGACACCAAAAAGAGGTGGTACATTTACAGGTCCTGAAACAGTTGCTATATGGAATTTTGCATTTGCCAACAACTCTATATCTTTATTATGATCTCTTTCCTTAAGAGTAAGATCTATAAATCCATTTATATAAGGAAGTTTAGGTGAATTTTGGTCCCCTATTCTTACTACGTTGATATCATTATTAATTAAAAATTTTATTGATTCAATATAAGATAATATATCTGCATTTCTTGCCCCAGATTCTTTGCTATTAGACTTTTCATTTGGGGAAGAGCGAACATGCAAAGTTACGTACTCTTTATTTAAGTTATGACTATCTATTTGTTTACTATCCAAAATATCTCTAAGATTTAATATGTTGGGATCTAGTTTATAAGTATTTATTGTTTTTTTTATACCTTTGTTAATAAGATCGATTACTGGATCTTTTTGATCACAAAATTTAGTATCATCGACCTGAAAAATTTTTGATGGCTGAGATATTAAAAGAGAATTGAAAATTAATGGACTACATTTAATTATCTTTAATTCTGATTTAATGGCGTTAAGTAATCTGATGTTTGCCACTTTTGCTCCATCCACAATTAATAATGTAAATTTATTCGGATATGCTCGTGCTAAATAACCCAGTAAAGCGATATGTCCAATTCCCTCATACCAATTAGGTCCAAGAAACATTTCTTCTTTATTACTATCTGGATAATTATCTGAAGAAAGTTGAATTAATATTTTTTTAAATTTATACCATTCTTCACTTAATCCATTAAGTTTATATTCCAGTATATTAAGCTTAGATTGAAACTGATAAGTTCTTTTATCTTGAGGTATTTTTAATAAATTCTTATAAAGTTTAATATTTTGGTCAATTCTTCTAGAACTATAGTTTGTATATAAACCTTCTGATAGAGGTTGAAAATTAACATTTACTTCTTTCTTATTCAATTTATATTGATCATATATTCCATTCAGGAGAATCGACACATCAAAATAATCAATTCTATTTTTAAAAAGTCTTGAAATAAGTTTAATCAAAATTAATAAATATAAGTCTTTTATTTTTCTAATTTTTAAAATTTTATTTATTAAATAAGCCCTATCATAAAAATAAGGTAAGTTTAGTAACTTCATTTTTATCTTTTTAAACTTTAGAAAATTTTTCAAAGAAATTAATTTCACATTTACTATTAAAGATAAAGTTTATTTTTTCTTTTTCAACTATCTTCAGAGATAGAATTTTTAGCTAATTGTGCTACATAATATTGATCTAAAATACTCTCACCTCCATCTGCCACGATTGTACTTCCATTTAATGAAGAGGAATCATTAGAAGATAAAAAAGCAACTAATTTTCCTATCTCCTCTGCGGTGACAATAGAAAGTCTTGGTACAGAAGCTTTTTCTAATATTTTATGATTTAAAATTGAACTACTCGTCCTTTCAGGCATCGAAACAATTCCTGCTCTTAATATATTAATTCTGGCATTTGATTTCCTTCCTAGATTAACTGCTATATTTCTTACATATGACTCAACAGCTCCCTTAGTAATGTTGTAGGCATAGTGTTGAGAAGAAACAAATTGTGCAGCAATTGAAGATATAACAACGATTTTAGAATTTGATGTAGAGATTACATTTTCAAGCCTATCAATTATTTCAATTAAAGGGAAAAGCTCAATATCTAGTGTTTTTTTTACAATTTCAATATTATCTTTACTTTCTGCTCTAGATCTAATACTCCATATTAAAGAGTCGATATTTTCAGTACTGATATTATTGATAATTTCATCTATGAAACTTTTTGATGTTAAGTCACCTAGAATTTCATGATCGTATAATTTATTATGAGAAGGTTTTATATCGATGTTTAGTAATTTACTAGGCAATTTCTCCTTTAAAGCTAAGCCACATCTCTGGCCAATTCCATTTGATCCTCCAAAAATAATATGAGTCATCATTCAATAGTTTATATTTAATTATACATAAGATGTTTTTTTTAAATATTTTTTTCTTTTTTATGAAATTTTTACAACAAAGAAGACTATAAAATTAAAAAAACGTAGTCGATTAATTAATAATTCAAAAATAATCATTTTTTTGGAAAATAATAATGTAAAATTTTAAAATTACTAATGATTTATCTTAAATTTTTAAAAAATTAACTCCAAGGTTTGATTTTTTAAGAATTTTAGAATTTTTTATCAATTTTATACTGATGAGACTTGTAGACTTTAATACTTTAAAAGAATATGCAAATAATTATGCTTCTCAATATGCATTAGCTGAACCATTCCCTCATATTGCTATTGATAATTTTTTTTCAAATGAACAAATAAATTTTATAAAGTCTGCATTTCCTTCTCCTGATTCAGAGGTTTGGAAAACACCTGAAAATATTCATACCATTTCAAAATCAGTTATTAAAAATGGAATAACTGGATTGAAAGAAAATGTTATTAATGATGAAGCGAGATTAATATTCAATGAATTAAATTCAGCAACTTTTTTAGAATTTCTAGGCAAAATTTCAGGAATTTCTGGTCTATGTGCAGACCCTTATTTACATGAAGCAGGATTCCATTTTTCAACTAATAACGGTAAGTTAGATATTCATGCAGATTATAGTCATCATGATAAAAATGGTTTAGAAAGGAGATTAAACTTTTTACTTTTTCTAAATGAAAACTGGGACAGTAACTTTGGTGGTAATCTAGGTTTTTATGATACTAAGTTGAATTTAATAAAATCTTTTTCCCCTCATAACAATAGAGTAGTTATATTTACAACAAAAAAAGATTCCTATCATGGATTTCCAGATCCTATTAAAATGTCAGAAAAATATTTAGAAAAGGAAAAAGGGAGAAAATCAATTGCTATGTACTATTACACACTCCCGCAAGGAAGGGAGAAACATCAAATTATATTTCCTGAAGATCCAAACTTTACATTTAATTCTACAAAAAAATAAAAATTTTTAGATATATGAATTTAAGAATTCGGAAGCTATATTCAAACTGATTTTTCTGCTAAATTTTCTAAAGTATTTAGGTTGATTTTTTATAAATAGTTCCCAAAAATATTTTTCTTTGTAATCTTTATAATAAAATTCAACTCCTAAATATTTAGCACTACTTCTTTCTCCTAAAGATTTGATATTTAAAGCCTCGATAATAGAATTTTGAATCTGAATCACGCTTAGATCTGAGATTTGATTATGAAAAACCCCCTTTTTATAAAAGTTTTCTTCAAAATCATATGGAATATATTCGGGTAAAAATGCAAGCTTAATTATTTTTTGTAAATCATTAATTCTATTTTTGGAATCTTTGAAAACGCATGGATATGCTAATCCATTGCTATGGGAAGAATGCCAAAAATGCCATACAGTATGATGTAAATATAATGTTTTAATTCCGAGTGCATAAATAGTTGCACCAATGCCATTACCATTATTTATTAAAAGTGTATCTTCATTAATAATATCTAAAATATCATTATTGTTCTCATCTATAAAATCTATTTTATCAAGGTTGATTTGCATTTTTTGTATCCTTTCCCAAACTTTTTTATTTGTAAAACAATATATTTTTTCTTCATTTTTTATTTCATTTGAAGCCTGAATAATCTTATAAATATCATTTACACTTACATCTCTCCATGGTTGAGATGATACACCTCTTTTTTTTTCATTGAAATAAGATGTTCTCATAGCAATAATAATATTTCGTCTACTACTTTTTTTTTGAATAATTAGATCACGACCTATCCTCCTCCAAGGGAAATCAGAAGAAGACTCAAGGTAGTCAATATATTTCATTTCTCTTTCGATATTATTTTTATCTATAAAAGGCTCATAGTATTTTTTTATTTTCCTCTTAATAAAGGCAGTAGAATTATAGTAAAAGATATTTAGACAAATAAGTAATAAGTCATTACTTAATTTAAATGTAGAGGAGTGAATAGAGTTCAGATATTTATTATTTATTCCTTTACCTGGTTTGAAAGAGGTAATGATTTTAAAGTCTTTATTAATATCTTGATAAGCTGATGCCATTGCTGATTCAATAGCTAAATGCCCTAAATATTTTCTAGTTAGCCTTAAACCTAAAAATTTCTTTCTATTTTTTTGAAAAATCTTTTTTAAAAGTAAAAGTAGTAGAATACTTGGGAAAAATAAAAATAATTTTATAATCCACTTAAATAATTTGATAATATTTTTTGAATAATTTTTGAGTTTCAAATAGATTAAAATTCTATTTAGATAAACCTTAATCATGAACTCAAAAAATATATCTTAAGTTACTTTATTTTTAGATATTAACATAACAATAAATAATATACTAAGTTAAAAAATGATTTTTAATTAATACTAAATTTCTTGAGGAATTCCATTGCATCTTCTTCTGAACAAAAAAGAGAAATCAAAGCAGGCCATTTTTTAATATTTTTTATATCAACAATTTTTATATTTGATCTTTTTGTTTCGAATTTTACTAAAACTTTATTATATTTATCTTTTTGGAACAAATTAATAGCTTTTAAGACGGCAACTCTGTGGTGACCTGAAGTTATTAAAAATTTATAATCATCTTCTAATAGTACTAAGTAGCCTTTTATTATATCTTTATCAGTAGGTAAATAACCAAATTTATCGATATTATAAAAAAGATTTTTCAATCTTATGAATCTATGTTCTATCTCATTTTTGTCGATAGGACCAAAAATTCCTTTTGACTTTTTATTATCCTGGGGAAAATCATTTACCCAAGGTTTAAAATCTATGTATGAAGAAAGACCATAGAGAGAATTTTTCTTACTTAAGTCATAAAGTTGTCCATAATTTTTAGGTTGAAATTTTTTATAAAACTTAAATAAATAAGATTCCCTAAAGTCCATTTCTGGATTTTTATAAATTTCTATTGCGCATTTTAATAGGGGTGCGTCTCCTTCATATATGTAAGAACCTTCATAACCTATAAATTTATTAATCTTGATATTGAATTCATTACTTGTAATTTGCTTTCCAAAAGTGTAATAAAAATCATTAATAATTGGCTTTCTTCCTTCTAATTTATAAGAATAAAAATTAAGTCTATGTTTTATTAACTCTATTTTATTTCTCGGAAATG
>JAOOLH010000014.1 GCA_028408675.1 Prochlorococcus sp. AH-716-K03
AAGTAATGAAGAGGATATTAAAGAAAAAATTGAATTATTATGTGATCGATTATTTGCTAATACAGTTATTGAAGACTATGAATACTCAATAAATAAATTATAAATGGCTAGTTTTACTGTTGGTATTGTTGTTTTCCCTGGATCTAATTGTGACCGTGATGTTTCCTGGGCTTTAGAAGGTTGCTTAGACATTAAAACAAAATTTTTATGGCATGAAACATCTGATTTGAATCATGTCGATTCAATTGTTTTGCCAGGAGGATTTAGTTATGGTGATTATTTAAGATGTGGAGCAATCGCAAGATTCTCTCCATTAATAAATTCTTTACATGATTTTGTTAAAAGCGGAAGACGTGTATTAGGAATATGTAATGGGTTTCAGATTTTAACTGAATCAGGTTTTCTTCCAGGAGCACTTGTTGCTAATAAAAATCTCAATTTCATTTGTGATGATGTTGACTTAAATGTTATCACTTCAAAAGGCGGTTGGTTTCAAAAGTTAAACGAAACACAAAATATAAAATTACCAATAGCTCATGGAGAAGGTCGTTATCATTGCGATCAAGATACACTTAAACAACTTACTGATAATGATCTAATTGCCTTGAAATACAAAACTAATCCAAATGGTTCAACCTTTGATATCGCAGGTATAACAAATGAAAAAGGAAATGTTTTAGGATTAATGCCTCATCCTGAACGAGCTTGTGATGAATCTATTGGCGGAATAGATGGTCTCTATACTTTGAGGTCTTTAATTACCCAATAAAAAAGACCTCAATATTAGAGGTCTTTTTTATTGGCACTTTGCTTAAATATTAAACTGCTGCCTTCACTTTTGGATCTAAGTTTCCTTTGGCATAAAGATCAGCGTAATAATTTGTGCTGCTTTGTTTGATCTTACTTGCTTGACCTTCGCACCAGAATTGCTTGTATCTATCAAGACAAACTTGCTTCATGTATTTTCTTGCAGGTTTATTGAAATGTCGTGGGTCGAAGTTAGCTGTGTCAGCAAAAGCAGCTTCTCTAACTGCAGCTGTAAATGCAAGTCTATTATCAGTATCGATATTTACTTTTCTTACCCCGTTTCTAATGCCTTCTTGAATTTCTTCAACAGGGACACCGTATGTTTGTGGAATTTCCCCACCATATTTGTTAATGATATCTAACCATTCTTGAGGAACTGAACTTGACCCATGCATCACAAGGTGTGTATTTGGAAGAGCTTTATGGATCTCTGCAATCCTGCTTATAGCAAGAACCTCTCCTGTTGGCTTTCTTGTGAATTTATATGCACCATGACTTGTTCCTATTGCTATAGCTAAAGCATCAACTTTAGTTTTCGCTACAAAGTCTGCAGCTTCTTCAGGATCAGTTAAAAGCATATCTGTTGAAAGTTCACCTTCGAATCCATGGCCATCTTCAGCTTCGCCTTTTCCTGTCTCTAAAGATCCTAAACAACCTAATTCTCCCTCAACACTAACTCCCACTGAATGTGCGAAATCTACTACTTTTTTTGTTACGGCAACATTATATTCATAACTTGCGGGTGTTTTTGCATCTGCTTCTAAAGATCCGTCCATCATTACTGATGTGAAACCATTAATAGCTGCTGAATAACAAGTTGATGGCTCATTACCATGATCCTGATGCATTACAACTGGAATATTTGGATAAGTTTCTGTTGCGGCAAGAATCAGGTGACGAAGGAAAATTTCCCCAGCATAATTTCTTGCTCCTCTTGAAGCTTGAAGAATTACAGGACTATCAGTTTCGTAAGCAGCCTCCATGATTGCTTGAACCTGTTCAAGATTATTGACATTAAAAGCTGGTATACCGTAGCCATTCTCGGCTGCGTGATCTAAAAGTAGTCTCAGTGGAACGAGGGCCATAATTAAAAATTAATTAGATGCTTAGAAAAAAATAAGCAATATGTTCCGAGAGTTTAATATATAGAGGTATCAAATGTCACGTCATTATATATACAAATCACTAAAAATATTAAACTATTTAAATACCTAAGTGTATATTTTCTGTTTTCTTATGTTAGTAAGTATAGCCAGCAACAAATAATTGCTCATCAGATGATGGTTGAGATCCTGCTACATATGAACCTTTTGAAGCCTCAGAGTTTGCCTGAGCTCTTGCAATTAAAGCTTTTTGCCCTGCATCTGTTTGGCTTCCTTTCCATGCCTTTAAGCAAGAGTGTTGTAGAGCTCGTCCATAGGAGAATGAAACGTTCCATAAAGCTTTTCTATAAAGAGTATTCATATTATTTAAATAAACTGAGGCAGCTTCTTCACTTAAACCTCCTGATAGAAAAACAATTCCAGGAACTGATGCAGGTACGCATCTTTCCATTGTTCTTATTGTCATTTCAGCGACTTTCATAGGATCAGCTTTTGTTGGGCACTCAGCTCCATTAACAGTCATTGAAGGTTTTAAGAGTGTTCCTTCAAGGAAAACTCCATTAGCCTGACAGGCTATGTATACCTGCTTAATAACTTCTTCTTGAACTTCGGCAGTTTTCTCAATAGTGTGATCACCATCCATTAAAATTTCAGGTTCAATTATTGGTACTAATCCTGATTCCTGAACAGATCTAGCATATCTTGCTAATCCCCATGCATTTTCTTGTATTGATAATTTTGATGGGCAACCATCTTCTGTTATTTGCAAAACTGCCCTCCATTTTGCGAATCTTGCTCCTTGCTCGTAGTATTTTGCTGCTCTTTCAACTAATCCATCTAAACCAGAACAAAATGTTTCTACGTCTCCACCTCCTGGAAGAGGATTCAAACCTTTATCAACCTTAATACCCGGTATGATTCCCAATTCATTGAGCTTTTGTACCATTGATTCCCCATCCTGATGGTTCTGAAAAAGTGTTTCTTCAAATAAAATAGCTCCACTTATATATTTCCCAAGACCTTCAGTGGTGAAAAGCATTCCTCTATATGCTTTTCTATTTTCTTCAGTATTTTCTACTCCAATACCTGCCAATCTTTTTCCTACTGTTTTAGTTGATTCATCTACAGCTAATATTCCTTTACCTTTTGAAGCTAAATGTTGAGCATTTTCTTTAAGCTCATTTTTGTAGTAATTTAATGCCATTCTTTAAAATATCAGTTCAATTGATTTTTCCAGAATATGATTAAAAAATAAAATCAATTCAATACTTAATCGAGTAATAATTGTTACTCATCAATGTAGATAGCTAAATCTTTATACAAATACCACTCTCAGAAGATCTTCTTATTGCTTCACAAACTCTTTGACTACTTAGTCCTTCAGACAATCCAGGGATCACTGGTGTTTGATTCTTGATACTATCAGCCCATAAATTATGAATTCTCTTAACAGGCGCAATTCTTCCATCAGACCAGGTCTTTTCAAAATTGTAGAGAGGATCAGCAGGCAAATTATATGTCTGATCTTCTTTGTTTGAAAATTTTAAATTAAAACCGTGTACATAATCTTTTTGATTCTCACTCCTAAGAAAAAGTGAACCTTCACTTCCATACACTTCCAAACTAAATCCACTTCCGTTTTTTGAAATCGAGGATAATGAAACCTGACATGGTATGAGATTGCTATCGTAATTAGTTATTTCGAGGTTAGCTATACAAATATCTTCACTTGTTACTTTCAGTACTTTGGAGGAATTAGGCAAAGATCTTTTCTTGATTGATGTTGATACTTTTCCAGAAACCTTAATAGAATCTCCAAAAAACCAGTTCAACATATCGAATGCGTGAGTTCCCAAAGCTCCAAGTACTCCTCCTCCTTTTTCTTTTAATGAATACCAGTTCCAGGCTCTTTTGGGATCTGATCTGCTGCCCATTAACCAATCTAGTTTTATTAAATAAATTTTTCCTAAAATATTCTCATCAATTATTTTTTTTGTTTGTAGAAAAAGAGGTACTGCTCTATATTCAAAATCAACGCAGACACACAAATTATTTATTAAGGATATTCTTTGGAGTTCTTCAATTTCTTCGGAAGTTAAGGCAACAGGTTTTTCTAACAAGAGATGTTTATTATTCTCTAGTGCTTCCTTTGCTAATTTGAATCTAGATTCAGGAGATGTAGCAATTATGATGCCGTCGATATCTTTAGATTTAACTAATTCCCCCCAATCATCGTAAAAATTTAAACCAGTTTCTTTTTCTAATGATGGTCCTTTTTCTTTTTTATAATGATAAATTGCAGTTGGAATTAAGTAATCTGATTCTTTTAAGGCTTCTAAATGAATTTTTTTCCCAAATCCTAAGCCAGCAATTGCGATTCTTAATTTTTGTGGATTTTTAATGTTTTTCATTAATTTATTCTTTCAGAACAACTTTTTTCAATTACAACTTCAATAAGCTCATCATTATTTGAGGTTTGCCACTTTGAACCAAACTGTGGGATCCCATTAATTGAAGTATCTTTGAATGTTTTGTCATTACAATTAATTCTCATAACATAAAGAGATAATTGTTCTTTATCGCTGGATTCATTCTTATTTTTAAGGAACTTTGTTAAAACTGTTAGTTCATCAGCATTTATTTCCTTAATACTGCCCATATCAATCCATTCTTTCCCATCATAATTTTCTTTTAAAAGTACCCAATCAACATTACCAACACCATATGCAAATTCAGAGTTATTTAAAATTAGAATTAAAATGACAAAACAAAAAGAAAAAAAATTAAAAATAATTTTCATCTTTTTAATTTGCCTCAACGAGTTCTTTTACCCCATGGATTTTTAAAATTTTTGTCAGAGTGCTTTTAAGTTCCTTCCTATTTACGATTAAATCTACGAATCCATGTTCCAAAAGATATTCTGCTGTTTGAAAATTATCAGGTAATTTTTCTCTTAAAGTTTGTTCTATTACTCTTCTTCCTGCAAACCCAATAAGAGCTTTTGGCTCTGCTAAAATTAGATCCCCTAACATAGCAAAACTAGCAGTAACTCCTCCTGTAGTTGGATGAGTTAATAAAGGCATGTAAAGAAGATTTTTGGCTCTATGTTTTTTAAGTGCACCTGATATTTTTGCCATTTGCATAAGGCTTAACATTCCTTCTTGCATTCTTGCTCCACCAGAGGCACAAACAATTAAAATTGGATAATTTTCAATTGTTGCTTTTTCAATAATTCTAGTAATCTTTTCTCCAACTACGGAACCCATTGATCCTCCCATAAATCTAAAATCCATTACGGCCAAGGCTAAAGGCATTGAATTGATGGAACATAAACCTGTTATTACGCCATCTTTAAGGCCAGTCCCCTCTTGACTCTCCTTTATTCGGTCCGAATAAGATCTTCTATCCTTAAATTTCAATGGGTCAGTAGGACTTAATGAACCATCAAATTCTTTAAATGAATCTTTATCAGCGATTATTTTAATTCTTTCATCGCTATTAATCCTATTATGATGGCCACAATTATTGCATACATTAAAATTCGAAATTAAATCTTTTCTATAAGCAACTTGCCCACATTCTGAACATTTAACCCAAAGACCATCACTTTCCTCAGGATCTTGAGAAACCTTCCCCACAAATTGATCTTTTCTCCTTGCGGCAAACCAGTCAATTAAAGACACAATATCCTCTGTTTTTTCTATTTAAGTCTAAATAATACCCTTTTATCAAGGAAAGTATATAAATATTTGAAATTCCTTATTAGCTAAATTTTGTAAATACCAAAAAATTTTATTTTAATAAAATTATGACCTTAAAATTTAAGATTATTTTGTCGGCTTAAGGAAAAGGAATTAAAAATATCTATGAATGTTTCTTTTCTTCAATCATTTTATGGATTATTGGAGTGAGGATCAATTCCATAGCAAAACCCATTTTCCCTCCATTAACAACAATGCTTGTTGGGCTTGACATGAATGAATCATGAATCATTCCCAAAAGATATTGAAAGTCAATTCCCCATTTTTCTCTTGCACCTTTTCTGAAATGTATTATTACAAAACTTTCATCTGGTGTAGGGATGTTTCTACATATAAAAGGATTCGAGGTATCAACAGTTGGTATTCTCTGGAAATTTATATCTGTTTTACTAAATTGTGGACAAATATGATTTATATAGTCTGGCATTCTTCTCAAAATAGTATCAACTATGGTTTCAGCTGAATAACCTCTTTCAGCATTGTCTCGATGAATTTTTTGTATCCACTCTAAGTTTGTAATCGGCACAACACCAACAAGTAAATCTGCATAAGAGGAAACATTGTATCCATCCCCCTCAACACCACCATGTAGGCCCTCGTAGAAGAGAACATCTGTTCCATTTGGAATATCTTCCCATGGGGTGAATTGACCGGGTTCCAATGATGTCCCTAGTCTTGCATTATGTTCCTGTGCTTCTTCAGGGCTGTGAAGATAATATCTTTTTTTCCCTCCACCTGATTCCCCATAAATTTTAAAAAGTTCTTCCAATTTGTCAAAAAGATTTGCTTCAGGTCCGAAGTGAGAAAAATTTTCACCTTTTGAAAGAGCCTCTGCCATGGCTTTTTTCATTGGCATTCTCTCAAATCTGTGATAACTATCTCCTTCTACAACAGCCGGAACTATATCTTCTCTTGCAAAAATATGCTCAAATGCTCTTTTTACTGTACTTGTTCCTGCACCTGATGACCCTGTTACAGCAACAACTGGATGACGTTTAGACATTTAATTAAAACAATATCTATTGATTCTGACAGGTCATATGCCAACTTTTTGTTCAAGTTAAAGATAATTTTTAATTTATTAATTTTTTGTTCAAATTTCCTGAATTATTTTTTCTCCAATTTCACTACAAGAAAGAACTTTGCAATTACCATTGTCTAAATCTGATGTTCTATATCCTTTCGATAAAACATTATCAATAGCTATTTCTATATCATCTGCAGCTTCTATCTCATTTAGTCCAATTTTAAGCATCATTGAAGTCGACAAAGCCATCGCTATAGGATTAGCTATATTTTTTCCAGCTATATCGGGAGCAGAACCATGAACAGGTTCAAAAACTCCAGGTCCTGAACTGCTTAATGATGCTGATGGAAGCATTCCAATAGAGCCAGTTATCATTGCGGCTAAGTCACTTAAAATATCACCGAATAAATTGCTTGTTAAAATTACATCAAATTGACTGGGCTCCTTTACTAGTTGCATGGCGGCATTATCAACATACATATTACTTAAAGTTAAATCGTTTTCTTTTAAAGCAACTTCTGATACAGTATCCCGCCATAATTGACTAACTTCTAGTACGTTTGATTTATCTACTGAACATATTTTTTTACTTCTATTTTTTGCTATCTTAATCGCAACTTCTGTAATTCTCTCTATTTCTTTTGAATCATAAACCATTGTATTGAATCCTTTTTTAACCTTAGTGTTCGTAATTTGTCCTCTAGGCTGCCCAAAATAGATTCCACCTATTAATTCTCTTACTACAATTAAATCTACATTTTCAATAACTTCCTTTTTTAAAGAACTTGAATCTAGTAAGGATTTTCTTATCTTTACTGGTCTTATATTTGCGAATAAATTTAATGCTGCTCTTAATTTAAGTAATCCACTTTCGGGTCTTAATTCTCTTGGCAAATTATCGTATTTCACATCACCTACACAAGCTAAAAGTACTGCATCACTAGCTTTACATTGATCTAATGTTTCTTTAGGTGCAGGATCGTTATGCTTTTCATAAGCTATTCCACCAAAATATTTTTCTTTAATCTCAATATCAAAATCATACTTTTGAGATAGTCTTTTTAATATGTTTATTGAAATTTCTGATATTTCGGGGCCTATACCATCACCAGAAAGTAGAACAACTTTATATCTCTTCATTTATTTTTTAATTTATTAAAAGAATAATTTATTTCTTGTCTAGTTGTCTAAGCTTTTTTGCTAATTCAGGTAATTTTTTAAAAACACTTGAACTCCTTAACCAAGATTTATTTTTCATAGCTGGGAAGCCGCTAATAACTTCTCCATCTTCGATATCACAATGGATCCCACATTTTGAACTAGCTATGACATTATTACCAACTCTCACTCTGTTATTAACTCCTACTTGCCCAGCTAGGATTACCCCATTTCCAATCACAGCTCCTCCTGCTATACCAACTTGAGCAGCAAATGCACAATTTTTCCCTATTTTAACCCCATGACCTATTTGAACTAGGTTATCCATTTTAGTTCCTTCATCTATAAATGTATTCCCGACAGATGGCCTATCAATACAACAGTTTGTCCCAATTTCTACAAAGCTCTTTATTATAACAGCACCTTTTTGAGGCATTTTAATCCACTTGCCATCTTGAGGAATAAAACCAAATCCTTCAGAACCTATAACTGTGTTCGAATTTATTACACAATTGTTTTCAATGATTGTATTTTCATAAATTACACAATTTGGATGAATTACATTATTATTCCCTAACCTTACATTTCCTAAAATAGTTGTACCAGGAAAAATTTTGTTATTGTCCCCAATTATTGAATTTTCGCCAATATAAACATGTGGTCCAATGTAACAATTTTTTCCTACTTTTGCAGATCTTCTGATAACTGCTGAATCATCAATACCTGGGCTAAAGTTAATTTCTTCATATAGATAATTTAAAATTTCTGCAAATGCAATTCTAGGATTCTCTACAACTATATTTGAAATATTTAAAGACTTTAGTATACCTAATATTTCAATATTATTGGATGTAATAATTGCTGAAGCAGAAGTTTTTCCTAAATTATCTTTCAATATATTGTTTTCTTCTAAAAAGGATATTTGATTTTTTGATGCAATATCTAAAGAAGCAGCATTTTCTATATCTATATTTTCGAATATGTTTGCTTTGATAAATCTTGAATCTCCAATCTTTATGAGATCAACTAATTTACTTAATAACATTTTTTAATTTTTTTAGGTAAGAGCAAGAACATCTCTATGAACAACGATCATTGATGAATTAATTTTTTCTTTATTATTTAAGATTCTTTTTAGAGAATCACTACTCATTGATGTTATACCCTTTGCAACTTCTTTCTTATTAGTATTTACAATTCTAACAGCCTGATTAACAGTAAAATCTCCCTCTACCTCTTTAACACCTACGACTAGAAGAGATGCACCTTTTTGCTCAATTGCGAGACAAGCACCTTCATCTAATGTTATTTGTCCAACTGTTTTAATAGCATGAGATAACCAACTTTTTTTATTACCTACTGGTTTATCTACAGGATGAAATATTGTGCCTATTTTTTTATCTTTGAAAATATTTATTAAATTTTTTTGATTTCTGCCATCGGCTAATTGAACTTCTACGCCTCCTTTAGTGGCTATTTCAGCAGCAATTAATTTTGTTGTAATACCACCTGTCCCCCATTCGTTATTATAGTTTTTATTGTTTTTATCTTTTAAAAATTTTAATTCATTAATATTAACTTCTTTTATCGGATGAGCATCTTCATTATTTCTTGGGTCTTTAGAATATAAATTTTCTATATCAGTTAATAAAATTAGCTTATTGGCATTTATTGCTAAAGCAACTAAAGCAGAGAGAGTATCGTTGTCTCCATATTTAAGCTCTTCATTGGCAATAGAATCATTCTCGTTGACAATAGGTATGACATTTAGATCAATTAACTTTTTAAATGTTTTTGAAGCATTATTGAAAGATTCACGCGAATCAAAATCTGTTTTTGTTATTAGTATTTGAGCTATATCATGACCTAGCTTTTTCATTTTCTTTTCATATAAAGTCATTAAATTAACTTGTCCAACTGCAGCCACAGCTTGAAGTGTACTAAGTTCCTTTGGTCTTGTATTCAAATTTAATTTTTTACATCCTAATCCCACCGCGCCACTTGTTACGAGTATGACTTTATTGCCTTTAAAAATAAAACTTGTTAGAGATTCACATAAACTTTCTATTACTTGTTCTGTAGATTGATCCTCATTTCCTCTGAGAATACTAGTACCAATTTTTACGACCCATGTTTTCATTTTAAGAAATTAGCAATCATTTTTTCTAGGGTTAATGTTAAGTTCATTTTTATTGGTAATCCATTTTTGCTTAATCTTTTAACTAATATTGTCTGAATATTACATCTATTTCCTACGATAATATCCGTAAAAATTCTATCTCCAATTATTGCAATATTTTTTGAGTCCTCATTCATTTCTGAAATTACATCCAAAGTAATTTTTTTTCTTGGTTTTAGTGCGTTTGATTTATATCTGAGATCTAATTCCTTAGCAATCTTTCTTATTCGTTCATTAGAGGGATTATTACTAATTAAGTACAAAGAGAAAAACTTTTTAGATTCTCTTATCCAATTTTTTACATTTGTGGGAATTATATTTGATTGGCGACTTAATAATGTACCGTCAACATCTATTAATAAGCTTTTAATTCCCTCATTTTGTAGTTTTAAATGAGATATTTTATATATAGGTAATTTAGAGTCCCAATAGACATTTACAAGAGAACTCATTTTTTACAAACTACTCTTTTCTAACTCAGATTCAATTAAAGGTTGGACTTTATCAAACTCATCATCCTCAATTAATAATGCCCCTTGATCGACAAGTTTTCCAACAATAAAAAAAGGATCTAGAGGAATATACAGTCCATATTCTTGTTCCAATAAATTAAAACTTACAAGTAATTCGTATGTTTCACTTTCCTCATCTATACCATCTTCTTCTAACTCATCATAAATTGGTTCTTCTAGTTCCCCAGATACAGTTAATGTAACTGCAGATCTTATAAGTTTTAGATCATGTTCTTGTAGAACTGCATCAGCATTTTTTAAGAGTTGTTCGTTTTTCTCAATTTTTTCAATTAATTCTGGCTCATCTTTTTCATTAATTTTGAATAAACTTACTGGTGTATCGACGGGTGTTAATAATGCATATTCTCTATCTTCAACCTTTACGATTTGTTCAAGATAACAAAATAGTTCATTTCCATTTGAATCATTTAGAATAAGTGTTTGAGCCTCATAATTATCTTTGGAGTTATGATCGTTCATTTTAGATTTAACTTAATATAGATTTATATTAATATTATATTTGTTTATTACCCACTAATTCTTTTAACTCAGGACCTTCCCTAATCCATTGCTCAAGAATTATTTTGGCAGATAAGCTATCAATAAGTCCAGATTTATCTTTCTTCACACCAAATCTATTGGTTGATTCCCACGTTGAGCTATGCTCATTGACGAAGGAAAAAGGAAGTTTTAATTCATTAAAAAGAAATTCACCATAAGTTTTGCAATCAAAAGCTTGAGATGTCATTTTCCCAGCTTCATCAAGGGGTAAACCAACTATAAAACCAGTTAAATTAAGTTTTTTAATGTGATTTTTAATAGTAATTATTTCGTTATTATTTTCTTCTCTCCTCAAAGCAGGAAGAATATTTGCTGTTATAAAAAGTGAATCACAATATGCTAATCCTATTCTTTTTATCCCAACATCTAAACTTAATATTGCCTTAGATTTTGGCTTGCAATATTTCACTTAGACTTCAAAGGGAATGGCGACGGGTAAGCGTTACCTTGTGGATTTAATTTTTCAAAAATTGATTCTAATGATTGGTTTATTTTATTAATCTGCTTAGATTCGTTCCTAACAATAGTATTTCTGACAAGGATAATTTCTTGGTAATTATCTCTAAAACCAGAATTCTCTAAATATGAATTTAATTCAGTATTTTCTTCATAGGTTTTAATTATAGAATAAGGAGATTTTTCAAAAAATTGATTTAGAATATTTTTTAAAATGGGACTTAATCTATCGTCCCAAGTTTTACCAATTGTTAATGTATAAATTTTACTATCTTCAAAATTTATATCTTTTAAAATTGTGCATAAAACTGAATTGTTATAAATTATTGCACCGCTATTTGAATCATTTCTATTAGAAATATCTTTTTGAGCAAGATCCAATATCGTCCTTATTAATGGAGATTGATTTGAACGAATAAAATTAAGTACATTTATCAAATTTAATTTGTTAATTGCTTGAAATTTATCAATAGAATAATAATTTTCATTTTTATTATTAATGGACTTATTAATATTATTTTTACTCCACAGTTTAACCTTCTGTAATGGTTGAAATCCTAATTCTCTTGCACTTGAAATAAGGTGATTATTGTTTATATCAGAATTTATTACCCAGCTTGAAGTTTTTATATCTGTAATGGAGATTGATTTCTTTATCAATCCCAGTGTCAAATCTTTCTCAGTTATAGAAGATTTTATAGTTGTTAAACTAGGCTTTGATATCCTTAAACAGGAACCTTTACAGTTTAAAGGAAATATGTTGAGATAGCCTACAATTTTTTTCCCTTCTATTGCAATAATACATTTAAGCTTATTTTTTTTTAAATTATTTAAAAAAATTTTTAAGTCTTCAAAAGTGTTTATTATTGCCATTTTTAAAAACCAATTATTTAACTTCTCACTTCTTAAATCCATTAATAGATTTAAATGACGAATATGAAGCTCCTCAAAGGAAACCTTTTTATCCTTATTAGAATTCAAAATATGATTTAAATTTTGTTTCATTTATTCATTATTCCTTATTAATACTATAGGTGTTTTTTCGTCAGAATTGCCTGCAGGATTAACCTTTAAGATTTCTTTGAGTATATTATTCACTGAATTATTTGAACTGGCTAATATTTTTACACCACCAAGATCATTTACATCAACCACTGCAACTTCTACTTTAAGCTTTTTGGATAATTTATCGCAAAATAATTTAGCATTTATTGGACCCATAACGATGCTTTTATCATATGGAACAACTGTTCCACTAATATCATCAATGAGTGAAGATTCAAAACCAGTTAATCTATAAAATATCCCTTTAACCCCAATACATTTGAATAAAAACCCCAAAATTAATGAAAAGGTTATCCTCGTAACACCTATTTTATCGATTAGTAATTGCATTCCACAAGCTGTAGCAAGGCTGCTTGTAGGATGAAAAAAATAACATAATATTTTAGAAAAAATATTGAATTCTAAATTTTGAGGCGCAATATATCTTCCTTGCATAATTGCTAGTGGTGTCTCACCTATAGTTAAAATATCGTTCTCTCTTGTGACATTCTTACAGTATTTTATAACAGTTTCAATTGGATTATCAAATGAGCCAAGCAAATCAGTTTTAACAGCTAAAGCTCTATAGCCAAGTTTTAAAGGAATTTCAATTAGTTCTTTTTTATTATGACGATTCAAATTCACTAATAAACAATCTTGTTTTTTAGTAATTCCAAAATGACCGTAATTTTCCCAAAACAGCTTTAACCATATATATTTTATTTTGTTTTTTAAATCGCTATTTTTAAATTTTAAAATTATTTGAATTAAAAGTTCTGAATTTGCTTTTATAATTGTTGTTGGCCAATAATTATGTATATTTTTTTTTATAGATCCAGAATAAATATAAATACTTTCTTCATAATCTAAATCTTTATGATATTGATTATTTTTTGATTTAAAAAAATCTAAATCTAGATTTAGATTAGAAACCATAGTTTCTTTACTTTTACTTTTATTGATTATTTTTAAATCAATAACCACTTCAATATTATTATCCTTCTCTAATGATTTGTATCCTAGCGGCATTAAAACTAAATTTGATTTGGGGAAATTATTAATATACAAATCCAGAGAAATTATTAAAAATAAAAATATAAAAAAGATTTTTAGAATAATCATATGATTTTTATCTCAAAAACTTACTAAAGATCACTTTTTTTCTGAGATAATACTGTTGTATTCGTTAAAGCTCTCAACTGAGAATGATGTCTCATTAATGTCTATTCCTTTTAATTCTCCAATAATCTTATTCAAATCATCAATATTAACCATTCCATTCTTATCAAATTTAACTTCACCTTTACTATCTAATATTATAGTTTGAGGAATTAAACCATTCCAGTAATAATTGGGTTGATTTGAGTCTGTTTTAGAAGAGTCACTTTGCAATTCATCTGTCGTTAGTGCAATTAAGTCAATATTATTCCTCCAAATCAGGTCTAAACCAGAAATTACGGGAGCCATAGCTTTACTATCAGAGCTATCGTCAAGATAAAAAAATAAAACAGATACCCTTCCGTTTTTTAATGATTCATCAAGTGTAGTTTGAGGAGGAACTATTGCCCCATTTCCTGCATATATTGGAAAAATATTTCCGTCAAAACTGTTAGTATCTCTACTCGCATTAGCTGGATAGGAACTAAAAAATATTAATAAGATAAGTATTGACTGAAATAGCTTCATTAAAGGAAGGGAATTTATTTAGTATTAGATCTGCCTAAACCTTGGAGGATTCCTTTCCCAACTAATCCAATAGCTTTGCCAACTACTTTTGTTAAGAAATTCACGAAAAGGTTACCAATATACTTTACAGCAATTTCTAATTGTGGAGCTATTGCATCTCTAATTTCAACCAATAAAGTAACTTGTTTTTGAAACCACTCTAAATTTTCTAGTTCTTTTTCTCTATTCTCATTTTTATAGTATCTTGTAAATTTAGAATCAATGATATCAATGTATTCACGCTTACTTTCATATAAATAGATAGGCATATAGATATTTTCGTGCCATCTATTATAGTTGTTAATGTTATTTCTAAATCTTTCAAATGATCTTGTAGATTGCAATTGAGGATTTATTAGTATTGTTCTTAATTCTGGCCAACTTGAACAAATATTAAATACTTCAGAGGCTAATAAATTACAATTTCTTATTATCCAATTAGATACTATATTTTCAAGAATAATAAATGATTCTGTCTCATATAAAGGCAATATTCTGCCGTCATACTCTATTGGTTCATTTTTAATTATTGGATCGATAAACATAATTGATTCATGTGACTCTCTATCCCTTTCTTTGCAAGTTATTTCTTTATAAATATATTCATTTATAGATATGGACTCACCATTTTTCTTAACTCTAAAATAGTTTTCAGTTATATTTGAAATAGTATTAAGCTTTAGTTCTTCAATAAGAGAATTAAAATCCTCTTTATAATCTTTTTCTTTATAGTTTTCTTTAATATTTTTTATTAAATGATCAAGTTCATCAAGCATTTTGCATATTAGACGAGAAATAAACTCTTTTTTCAACCCTGATAAAATGATTGATGAATTATTAAATTCAACATCAAAATTTGTCAAATTATATCTCTTACTAAGACGCGTAAGAATTAAATCCCAAATTTCTAGTGCATTTTTATCTTTTATAAAGATAGTGTTAGTATTTTTATTTGCTACATTAATTTTGGTTTCCGTGTAGATAGCTTCTGAATAAAGATCTAATGAATTACCCCATAAGAATATAAGAAAAGATTTGGCAGTTATAAGTTCTCTTAATCTTCCTTTTAAAATGAATTTATAAAATTCAGGAGTTGAGTCAGAATTAACGTATTTGAAAATATAATTTATCTCATTATCAATTTGTTTTAGACCAGATGATAATAATTTTTGATTAAAAGAAAGTTCTTTTTCTTTTTTTATAATTACAGAAGGATTATTTTCTAGGTCAAATACTCTGCCGCCCTCTGAAATAATATTTATAGATTCAAGAACCTTATCAACACTTGGGTTTAAAAGTAAACCTTCACTATTTAAAAAAGGAGTTGAGGTTGTTTGATTTAAAAGCTCACCAGAGAAAATTACAAGAACTTTTGATTCATCCCACCTTTCTTTTAATTTTAATAATTCAAATCTTATTAGATCTTCAGATTGGTAATTAAGAATATTCCATATTATTAAATCAGGATTTAAATTTTTACTGCCACTATCTAGTGTGATATTTAAATTATTGTCTAACGAAGTTAACTTTAATGATAAAGATTCTGCAATTAAGCTTGGAGCAATAATTAAAATTGATTTTTTCTTAATTAATTCCAATTTTGAAAGTTTACCTACTTATACAAAATTAACTAACAAATTTAGTAAAAACCAGTGCCACATAAATATATATTGTGTTTTTTAGGCGTAATAGTCTTTATTAATTGGAATATCAATTATTCTTTCTGAAGATAATATTTTATTGCCTTCACTGATTGTAAATTTATTTTCATAAAGAGCTTTCCCTACTATTACCCCATATAATCCAGAATCTTCGAATTTTGTTAAGGATAATAAATCAGAAATTGTCCCTATACCTCCTGAAGCAATAACCGGAATATCAGTGATTTCAAGAATTTCTTTTATAAAAACTTCATTTGTCCCTGCTAGGGTCCCATCGGTATTGATGTCCGTGACAATAAAACTGGCAATTTTTAAAGAGGAAAATTCCTTTACTAATTCTGTGGCTAATACATCTGATTGTTCCAGCCATCCTCTTGTGCTTACTTTGCCCTCCTTTGCATCAATTCCTATAATTATTCTTTTTGGATATTTGCTTGATAAATCTTTTACTAATTCTTTATTCTCTATAGCAGAGGTCCCCATTATTACCTTTTCTACTCCATAAGACAATAATTGTTCAATCCTTTCTAGTGATCTTATACCCCCTCCAATTTGTATAGGAATATTGACTTGATTTACAATCTTTTTGATTGATTCATCATTAATTGGAATACCGGTTTTGGCAGCATCTAAATCAACGATATGTATACATTCTGCACCCTCTTTTTCCCAGTATTTTGCTTGCTCATGAGGTTCTCTAGTGAAGTCTTTTCTCTTATTAAAGTCACCTTTAAAAAGTCTTACACATTTACCATTCATTAAATCTATTGCGGGGATTAGTTTCATGGATTTATCCTTTTCATTAATTACTTCTTAGTAGTACTATTCATTATGTAGTTCTAACTTAGATTACTACTTTAGTTTAATATTTTTAGAATATGAAAATTCTTGTAATGGGTGGAACAAGATTTGTTGGCAAGTCTTTGGTAAGTAAGTTGCTTAATCAAAATCATGATATTGATATCTTCACAAGGGGCAATAAATCTAATCCTGACAATACAAATTTAATAAAAGGCGATAGAAATAATGTCGAGTGTATTCTTAAGCTAAAAAATAAAAAATATGATGTAATATTCGATATATCTGGTCGTGAAGTAGATCAAACTAAACTTCTTATCGAGAATTTAGACGATTCTTTTTATAGATATGTCTACGTTAGTTCCGCAGGTGTTTATAAAGATAACTATGAATTACCTTTATTCGAGAACTCTCCGCTTGATACTAATAGTAGGCACAAAGGAAAGTTCGAAACTGAAAATTGGTTAGTAGAGAAAAAGATACCTTTTACAAGTTTTAGACCTACTTACATTTATGGACCTGGAAATTATAATAAAATTGAAAATTGGTTTTTTGAAAGACTATTTAATTTTAAAACAATCCCAATCCCTGCGGATGGTTCCTTGATTACTCAGTTAGGTCATGTTTCGGATCTAAGTGATGTAATGATTAAGTGTTTGGATGTTGATAAATCTAAAAATAGTATTTATAACTGTTCTGGAGAGAAAGGAGTTACTATTAAGGGTTTAATTTATATGTGCGCTGAAGTTTGTGGTTTAAATAAAAAAGATATTTCTTTAAATAAATTTGATTTTGAAAAATTAGATCCTAAATCTAGAAAAGGATTCCCCATTAGATTAAATCACTATCAAATTGATATTTCCAAAATTAAAAATGATTTAAATTGGGAACCAAAATTTGATTTACTTAGTGGTTTGAAAGACAGTTTTAACAAAGATTTTCAATTTAAAAAGGACAATAAATTTGATAGTAATTCAGATAGTGTTCTTTTTAACTCGTAAATAATCTATAAAAGTTATCAGTGTCAGAATAAATCCTAGCCAATAAAATGTTATTCCTAAACTAGATAATAAACCTTTTGAAAATGGTTGAAAAAATATAACTAATGCAATAAAAAAAAATAAGGTTTTATACTTCCCTAATTGAGAGGCAGGTAATCCATCTTTTATAGTAGTTCTTAATGCGGATATTATTAATTCTCTAAATAATATGATTGCTAATGACCAAAAAGGTATTAGTCCCATTTTACATAGCCATAATAAAGGAATTAGCAAAAATATTTTGTCTGACAATGGGTCAATAATTGCTCCAAACTTTGTTTTGAGATTTAATTTTCTTGCAAAATATCCATCAAAATAATCAGTTATTCCTCCGAGAATAATTAAAGCAAAAACAAATTTGGTTCTGTTTATTTCTAAAAATACTATAAGTGGAAATGTAAGAAATAATCGAGATATTGATAATATATTTGGAATATTTGCTATTAATTTTTTAATATTTTTATTTTTGTTTAACAAAGCTTTTTTTATAAATAGTATATATTTTACCCCTTTTTATTATGTATTAGATTTTAACAAAAATCCTAAAGATTATAAACACTTCTTCAAACTAAGAATCATTATATTTTATATTATTAAAATATTATGGATACTGAAATGCAGCCTCATAGCTTAAAGCTATCTCCAGATTCTGATTTGATTAATTGTATTAAAGAATTTTCTTTCTCAAATAATCTATATGGTTATGTTTCTGGTGTAGTAGGCAATCTTAGTAATGCTTGCATTCAGTGCCCTGGTAACCAAGAAGTTAGTAAATTTAAAGGTAACCTAGAAATAGTATCACTCAATGGGAATTTTAATAATGGCGATGTCCATCTTCATTTAAGTTTTGCTGATGAGGGATGTAATGTTTTTGGAGGTCATTTAGAAGAAGGTTCGATTGTTTATAAAGGAACTGATATCCTATTAGTTTCTCTTGAAAATAAGACTATTAATTTCTCAAATAAAAAATCTTTTGATAATCAATCACGAGTAAAAGCATATATCCTTAAAAATTGTCCTTGGTCAAAGAGAAGCATTAGGTTGCTTGATTCGTTATCTGTTCCTTATGATGCGATTTTAATCGAGAATGACAAAGACTTTCAAAAGGTAAATTCCTTAAGTAAGCACAATACTTTTCCTCAAATATTTTTAGATGATGTATTTTTTGGAGGTTATGATGAACTCTCAAAGCAAGCTAAATATGATTACTTAAATTCCTTCAAATAATCATATTTAGCCTAGTTGTTTCTATTTATAATTTTTTCAGAATTTAATTCATCCTCTAATTGTTTTATTAATCTTGAAACAAGACTTTGAAATTCCGGCTGACATCCTTTAAATGCTGCTTTATGCCTAATAGGTTCATTTCTTGTTCTTAAATCAGTAAGCATCAACTGTAATGCATCAATCTTTGGGTTTATTTTCATAGTTTTTTATTTATTTTTGCATCTTTTAAATAGTTTGCATAGCCTTTTTAAAAGATACTTTTTTATTCTCACTGGAACTTGTTACTTCTATTGTTTTATTAATAGATTGATTGTTAGTCAAAGAATCTATACAACATTTTGCTACCAGTCTTCTTGGAATAGAGCCTTCAAATTGCATGTCTTCTTTTGTGTAATCTATGTTTTCATTTTCTATTTTTTCAATTTCCTTTAATCCTCCTGGCCTTATTATTGTCCAATCAAAAATTTGATTCTTTAGAAAATTTTCACCAATTTTTTTCCAGATAAGAATTAATCCAAACAAGTTTAAAGGGTGAAATAATTTACCGGTGCACAAGGAGCTTACTAAGATAACTCTTTTTATTCCATTTCTTTTACAGCTTTGTAATTGCCTATATACGCCAAGTGCATCTACCTTTGCAGGTCCAGTTAAATCTAAGGAAGCTCTTGCTCCAGTTGCAATTATTAATGCATCTACATTTTCTAATGCCTTATCTAATGCATCTTTATTATCTAATGAGATTCTGAAGGTTTCGGTATTTTTAAGATTTTCGTTAACATTAGAATTTTCTCTAACTATCTGCTTTACTTTTATTCCTTTCTTTACTGCTTCTTCTGTTATTCTGTAACCTGTTTTACCTGAAGCTCCGGTAATCGCAATTTTCATAATTTTTTTAATTATTAATTGAAATATTATATAAAGTTTTTAAGGCTTTTTACATATAAATTTCTTTTTTCTATTGGGATATAGAGTTCTACACATTAAGCATTTTGTACCATCACAGCCTCTCGCAGTACAATATTCTCTTCCATAGAAAATTATTTGCAAATGTAAGGTATTCCACTCTGAGATTGGGAAAATTCTTTTAAGGTCTTTTTCTGTTTGCTCTACATTAGCCCCATTTGTAAGTCCCCATCTTTGTGATAAACGATGAATGTGTGTATCAACAGGGAAAGATGGAATATTGAATACCTGTGACATTACAACTGAAGCTGTTTTATGACCAACTCCAGGTAGTGATTCAAGCTCTTCGAACGAATTGGGGACTTGACTATTAAATCTTTCGATTATTAATTTTGATAAGAGGTAAATATTTTTAGATTTTTGGTTAGAAAGACCTAATTGTTTTATGTATTCATAAATTCTGGAAACGCCGAGTTCTTTCATTTTTTCTGGAGTTTCTGCGACTTTGAACAATTCCTTGGTTAGTTCGTTAACTTTCTTATCTGTAGACTGAGCGCTTAATACAACTGCAACAAGAAGTGTAAAAGCATTTGTATGATTAAGGGGGATTGGAGGAGATGGATATAACTTTTTAAGTTCATTTAGTATTATTTCTACTCTTTCACTCTTTCTCATTAATTTAATCTCATTAAGTGATGTATAAAAATATACAAGTATTAAATGGGTCGAATGTTTTCTGCTAGTTTAAATATTCTAGAGACTTTAATGTTTTATTGGAAAAAGAGGCGCTAATAATTGATGACTTACATCATAAATATAATAATGAAAAAGTTTCAAATTGGATACTAGATTCGATTAACTTGAAAATTGAAACTGGAGAATTATTAGGTCTCCTTGGACCATCTGGTTGTGGAAAAACTACTTTATTAAGGTTAATTGCAGGATTTGAATATCCTTCTAAAGGAACAATTACATTAAATGACCGAGAAATTTCAAATAAAGATAAAAAACTAACTCCAGAAAAAAGAAAAATTGGTATGGTTTTTCAGGATTATGCACTTTTCCCTCATTTAACTGTTTTAGAAAATGCAATGTTTGGTTTAAAAGATAAAAAGAATAAATCTAGAGTTGACTTTCTAATGAATATTGTTGGTCTAGAAAAATTTATTAATAGATATCCACATGAATTATCAGGAGGACAAAAACAAAGACTTGCTATTGCTAGAGCATTAGCTCCTGGAACAAATTTTATATTATTAGATGAACCATTTTGTAGTCTGGATATTCACGTAAAATTAAAACTGCGAAGTGAACTTCCCAATATTCTTAGAGATTGTAATGCTAGCGGATTAATGGTTACTCATGATCCCGAAGAGGCAATGTCTATATGCGATAAGGTTGCTGTAATGAATCACGGTAAGATACATCAAATTGATTCTCCCATAAAACTTTTAGAGAACCCTAAAACAATTTTTGTTAGTAGTTTTATCCTTGGTAACAATATTCTTAAACTTAAAATAGAAGAAAACTCTCACTCATGTTGTTTAGGTGAAATAAATACCTCTTCCTTAAAGGGTAAAAATAATATTAAATTCATTTCTATTTCCCCTAAATTTATTTTTGTTGAATGTTCTAAGGATGGAGATGCGGAAATAGTTTCAAAACAATTTATGGGTGAATATTTTATTTATAAAATATCTCTTAATGGAGAAACTTTAAGAGTTAGAACTTCTATTAATAAGAGTTATAATATTGGCGATAAATGTTTATTAAGTATTGCTAAAAAGAGCTTCTTTTTTGTTTATCCTGGTGGACATAAAATTTTTTATTAATATATTTTTATAGGCAATTACATTTTCCACCTTTCCAGTTTGAGCATTTTTTCTTTTTACATTTCTTCTTTTTATTAACATATAATTTATTAATTAATAGCAGCTCAGAATAATAATTTTTAAAATTCATTTTATTAATATTGCTATTGATATTCATTATCATATTCACTAATATATTTTTAATCTTTTTAAAATTACTTATTTATACAAAATGTTGTATTATTTAGATATCTATTTCAATTGAAAATGACTGAGAATAATTTACAAACAAAAAAATTAGTTAATTTGGGTCCCTCTGGTAGAGCTGTCGCTCAGCCAATTGATGCTGGCTTATTGGAAAATTTTTATGAACATCTCACAATGGAAAGATATGCAAATGTTCAATATTTTTCTATTTATTTATGGTTCCAAGAAAGAGATTTAGATGGCTTTGCTTCATATTTTCTTAGTGAATCTCAGGGAGAAATGGAACATGCTTATAAGTTTGCTAATTATTTTATTGCTCGTGGCCAAACTGTAAGATTGAGAGAATTACCTGCACCAATTCAGTCATGGGATTCTATTGAAGATTTAATCTCATATTCATTCAATATGGAGGCTGATTTAACTTCTTCGTTACAGCAGCTATATTCAATTTCAGAGAGAATTTCAGACACACGAACTAGTGTTTTCTTAGATCCAATTGTCGAGGCTCAAACAAAATCAGAAGATGAATTTGCACATATATTAGGAAAAGTTAAATTTGCAGCGAATCAGCCCTCTGCCATTCTTTTAATTGATAGTGATTTAAAGAAAAAATAAATTCTTTTCTATTTTATTTTGAGCAATAGTTCTTTTACATTTTTCAAGTAATAAACTAGATAAACTTATATTTTCATTATTTCTAATTTTTAATAATTTGGCTATTGAAAATATCTCGTTTAATCTTTGTGAGATACTTTTATTTTCATAAATTAATCTCATACGTAATCCCCTATGTATAGTGTTGAAATAAGCTTGTTGAATATTAGTTATCCTATAACTTAATGAATCAACTTCCCTTAATAAGTTGTTGATTATGGATTCAGATTTATACATATTTCTTTTATAGTGGTGAGGATTCAATAAAAGAAGGCGCAACACTTACTGTTTGCTGCCCAATTGGTGCTACCAGCAACTCTGATGCACGAAGTTTTGAAATTAATCTTGTTGATGTTACCCGTGTTGAACCTATTAATTCTCCTATTCTTTCATGAGTAAGCCTAAAAGGTAATTCACACCATTGTCCGCATCTTCTCCCAAGACGGTTAACTAGTATTGAAAATAGAGCTTGCAATCTTTGTTCTGAATTTCCAAGATGCCTAATTCTTAGGAGTTGAAGAGTCCATTCGTTAACTGCATCAAATCCAGAGTTTTCAGCAATATCAACATTGCTATAAAACGATAAATCAGTTAAAGCTTCAACACAAACACCTTCACTACATAATAAATCTGTTCTTAACTGGTCTCCTGATTGTAAAAAAGCAAGAGTCATTCCTTCAGTTTCTTCACACGGACAAAATACTCTGGCAATTCCACTCTCAATTTCAAGACATGTACCTGTTGGTCTTGATGATGGATCTATAAGAACTGATTGGCCAATTATTATACGGACTGAGTTTGATGAATATTCTGAATAATTGTGATAATTCATATAGCTTATTATCGATAATGAGAATTATTATCAATTATGCAACAATTACTGTCTTATTGCAACAGATTCTCATTATCATAATGAACATTGAATTTTTTCGTTACATTAGTAATGACTAATATAATTAATACGAGTAAAAAATTTTCAAAATCTGATATGAATCCTACTAAAATATGTCTAAATTGCGGTAGTTCAGATCTAGTTTCAGATCGATCATTAGGAGGAAAGATGGTTTGCTTTAAATGTGGTTCTTCTTCATTTAGAAATAAATCTTTTTCTCCAATATCTAATAAGAAATTTTTTTATTTTTTTATTGCTTTAATTATTATATTGATAATAGTTATTTAGTCTTTCTATAAATATGCCAACTTCCTTCATATTTAACAACTTCGATATTTATATCAAATAGATTACTTAAATTTTTATTATTAATAATTTCGTTTGGCTTCCCATCTGCAATTATCATTCTGTTCTTTAACATTATGATCCTATTATAAATTTCTGTAATCATTGAAATATCGTGAGTTATGCAAATAATTTTGCTATTTAATGTAGCCAATTCATTAATTTGATCTATTACATAAAATTTTGATTTTAAATCTAAATTAGCAATTGGTTCATCAAGAATTAAAAAGTCAGGTTTTTTAATTAAAGCTCTTGCAATTAAGACAATTTGTTTTTCTCCTTCAGACAAATGTGAAAAAGATTTTTGAGCTAATTCTTCTATAAACATCTTTTGGAGAATACTTTCAGCTAAATTAATATCTTCTTCAGATGAATAGGGTAATTTGCAATACTTGCCATATAAACCACTAACAACTAAGTCAATAACTTTTAATTTTGGATGTACCCTCTTCCTTAAATCGTGATTCACAGTACTTATTTTTTTTCTAAGTTCCCAAATATTAATTAGTTCTTTACTAAATATTTTAAAAATTGTATTCTTATTAATTACTGGATATAAATTTCTATTTATTAAGTCTAATAAGGACGATTTCCCTGAACCATTTGGGCCAATCAAAATTATATTTTCATTTGATTTTAGTTTTAAATTTAAATCCTTGACAACCTCATATCCATTATTAAAACAGCTAACATTTTGAGCTTCTAGCCAATAGTCATTGTTCATTTAAACTTACTACTCCAGAATATGAATAACTGAATTGAACTAATAACAAATATGAAAAGATAAAGCCAATTTAGCCATACAGGTCTATTAACTTTTTTCATTAAAATTAAATCATAAGTAATAAAAATATTAGTGGTGCAGCGTATCTGATAAATGTCTTTCTTATTATGTTTATATTATTGATAATTTCTAATTTCTTAATTTCTGGTGGATATTTAAATATTATCTCGTCAAAAACATTGAGTTCTTTGTTTTTATTTATAAATTTCCAGGGTTTGTCCTTTTCTTCTGATTTCCTATACCAGTTCCAGAAATAATTTATTATTCTGTCTTCACCTAGTAATTTTATCTCGTCATTTTTTAATAATCCTAATTTGTGATTATACGTTTGGGTTTTTAAAATCATGTAATCTTCATCAAAAATTTTGTAAAAAATCTTTTTTTGAATCTCCTTAAATAAAATTAAATTATTTAGTAATTTGTTTTTAAGGAATTTCCTGTAATGCCTTACTATTACTCTTGCTTTATTATCTCCTAATGGAATGTGATCAAGTACTTGAACATATCTTGAAACAGCTGGATCCCCCTTGTAAATTAAAATTCTTCCAGGAGGAATATACTTTATTCTTATAAATTCTTTTGTAGGATTGTTTTTATAGAAATAAATACTTTCCATATATTTTGTACCTATATTTATTTTTTGATTAAAACTTACTAGTATATTTTTATTTACTTCCTTATCTGGAATTGTATCCCCGTGAACCCAAAATATATGAAGAATATCCAAATGGTTTTCGATAATTCTTGACCAATCACATTTAAAATCAACTAAAACTTCTTCAGATACACAATCTTTAACAGAAAATCCATTACCTATTAGTTCATAATTACTAATAAGTGATTCTTCGTTGATATTATTCAAATCTGTTTCTGACTTGTCAGATAAATAAATAAATATATAGTCTTCTCTTTCTACTGCCTTGTATTGAGATAAATGAATTTTCTTAGCATAATTATCATAATTTTTATCAACAATATGACTACAAGTGATTCTATCAATGTTTTGACAATTTCCTTCAGAATTAAATCTTGCGCCATGATAAGGACAAGTCAATTCACCATTAGAAATTGAACCTCCATAAAAAGAGGCCCCTCTATGAGGACATATATTTTTAATGCACCTTACCGTATTATTTTCGTCCCTATATAAAAGAAGAGGTTCATCAAACAATGAGAAGTAATGAGCTTTGTTATTTTTGAGCTCCTTGGAAGGACAAATTGCATACCAACCATATAAACCAATTTTTAATTCTTTTTGCCTTTCTCTTATCTCTAAATTATCGATATTAACTACTGTTCCCTTTTTAAAAGGTTTTAAAACCGTATTAATGTCTTTAGCTTTAAAAAAATTAATTTGCTTATTTTCCATAAACTAATATCTTTTTTTAATTGACCAGTTATCTTTGGGAACTATAACCCAAGTAAATAATCAATTTCTGATAAAAGAAAATTTCTCTATCATTTGTAGCAATATTTGAAAAAAAAGATTTAATCCCAACAACCGTTTAGTGAATGTATCTTTTAAATTGGCATTTTGTGCCTTTTGATTTTATTTTCTACCGATCCAATCATTTGGCTTTTCCATCATCCAATCAAAAACACCCTTTGCATCAAGATTTCTTGATGCAACTATAAATAATATTGGAAATATTAGTGATACTAATCCAATAACAAATAATTCTAATTTGCCTATTCCAATTTCATTGAATGTTAGAGCAAATGTTTTAATCATTTTTTGATTTATTAGGTTATTAGTGTTTAATAATAGTTTATTCAACAAATTTTAAAGAATGTATTTTCTTAAGAAAATATAGTTCTTAGTTATTTATTGACAACTTGCAAATTTGTATAAAGTACCTATTTCAAAACAGACTTTTTTTAAATAATTTATATAAAGAGATAATTTTTGAATGAATTTTAATTCACCAATCCTTTATGCAACGTTCTTTTTACTATTAATGACAGGTTTTTCAGTAATTACATTCTTGTATCAAAACAGGAGGAGATCACCAGAAAGTATTTATAAATTAATTGATGATTTAGAAAAAAAATATATTTATTAACTTAATTAATATTCTTACATACTAATTTATTGAATATTGAAAATTTAAATTATAAAAAATTAATCAAATTCTATTCCAACCTCTTCTTTTGAATCTCTATCTAAATCTGGAAGATGTGGTTCTACCCAGTGATCTTTATTATCAATACCTGCAGCATTGACATAGTTCATTATATGTTGATCAACTTGTTTATATAAGTCATGAAGGTTTAGATCCATCCTTATGTCATGAGCAATTTCTGAAACTTGTTGTTCTGTTAAACAATGATCAGGATGTAGTAAATCACAACAAGGAATTCTTTTTTCAATCAACTCATTTATGTTGATTTTTATTTCGTAGTCTTGATGTACAGTCATAGCTGTAAGTATTTATTTATAGTAATAATAATTACTTTTAATATAATTAGGGATTAGGTTATGAAACGAAATTGTAGAGTTTAAATCTATTTTAAATGTCTTTATTACTTAGAATTTTTTTAAATAGATGAATATTATTTTCATATTGAGTTCAATAATATTAAATTAGCACTTGCATAGATTAATTTTTTTTGTTTGATTAAAATAAAAAGAATTAATTATGAAGTCTTTAAGGATCTCTAGATACACTAATAATTATTTATCAAATATTTTAAATAAATTTCAAAAAAAGAAATCGAATAGCGTTACTTTTATAACTTGGTTTCTTGTTTGGTATTTTGGACTTTCGATACTGTTATTATTAAGCTTACATTCCTACTACATTGGTTTAAGTTGAAAACCAAATACATATTTTTAAATTACATCATATAAATAAGTCATCTAATTTCTTGTATAAATCATCTTCATAAATCTTTTCGTTTGCTAAATTTGTTTTCTCTTTTTTAATTAAGCAAATCTCATGCTTTGATTTGTAAAAAAGATATCCAACTGTTCCTAACAAAATGCTTAAAGGTATTATCACAAGTAAAATTATTGACTTATTTTTAATATAGTGCAACACTTATTATAGTCAAGTGCTGAACTTTATATGCCTACTAAGAAAAGAAGAGTTGGCTTTATTCCGCGTATTGAGGTCCTAAATTTAATAACAAAATTAAGTTTCGAATGTAATCTCAGTAATTCCAAAATTATTAATATTTTAGTAGAGGAGGCATTAAGCAAAAGAGGGATGTTCAATTTAGAGACTGGTAAGGCTGTTGTTGCCAAGGGATATAATTCTGGAGACAGTAAAAATAGATTAAGTTTAGAAAATCTAAAAGGTGAATTTAATAATAGTTTTAAAAAAAATTTCCTAAGAGATCAAAATCTTTATACAAAAGAAGTTAATGAAGAACTTCTGGACAAGGAAATTTACGCCAAATTTTTAATGTTTCTTCAATTCGAAGAAAAAATGAGAGAAAGAAAAACTTTATAAAAGTGTTGCACTGTAGCTCACTAAATGTTACTTTTTGGGTGTGTATTGCTCGAGTTTTGAAAACAATCTAAATATTTATTCTCGACAATAGCTCCTGTCTTCATCTAATTTTTCAATCTTTATTCAAAAAAAAATCTTTTTTCATGAACTATTCAACTAATATATTAAAACTAAACCTCTTACCCCCAGATAAATTATATTGTGATTTTAATTATTGGAGTTCCTTGTTTACTCAAGATATGCAGATCATTTGGAACAAAGGTCATTGTATTCCCTTAAAAAAGCTTCCTCCTGGTATCTCTGATATGATTTTTCCTTATTTGTTGCTTGCTTTATCAGATTACAAACTTTCTAATAAAAATAAATTATCTGGAATCGGACTAGATAATTTATTAAACCTTTGGTTTGATTTGTATTCGTTAAACAAGAATGGTTATTTTCAATTATCAACTAAATGTAGAAGTGAAGAAGTTAAATTATAAGGCATTTATATTTTAGGGTTTTTTTATAAATTATTTGAAGAAATTATAAATAAATTTTTGAATGATAATTGATTGAATTTTTCATGGTTGGAGTCAGTAAACTCATGTACATTTGAATACCTATTTAAGTCAATTGGATCAACAGTTTCATCAAACAA
>JAOOLH010000015.1 GCA_028408675.1 Prochlorococcus sp. AH-716-K03
CCCCTATACAGCATTTCCAGTGCTGCGCCTTCAACCACTCGGCCACCTCTCCATAAGATCCATATTTTACCCTTTTAATATCCCATTGTTGAGGAAAATGACTTGAAAAAGACTTTTAAAGTCACTATTAGGAACAAAGAAACTGGTAAAATATACCAGGAAAATATTAGTGATCAAGAATATATTCTAAAAGAATTTGAAAAAAAAGGATTAAGATTACCATTTTCCTGTAGAAATGGATGCTGTACAAGTTGTGCTGTAAAAATCGTTTCAGGAAAGCTTGAGCAACCAGAAGCAATGGGTGTATCTCAGGAATTAAAAGATAAGGGTTACGCCCTTTTATGTGTTGCGAAAGCAATAGAAGATATTGAAGTCGAGACTACGTATTATGATGAGGTTTATGATTTACAATTTGGTCAATATTTTGGTAAGGGGAAAACGAGAAAAGCCCCTCCCTGGGAATTTGAAGAAGATTAATTATTATGCTTAATATTCAAGAAATTAACGAAATTAATTCAGAAATAGATTTAAATTTACTTACAAAAGTAGCTAAAGAGAGTGCTCTTATAGGTAATGAAATTCTAATTAAAAATTATAATAAAATTCAAACAATCACTTTAAAAGGAAGAAAGGGGGATTTAGTCACCAACGTAGATTTAGAAGTGGAAGAGAAAATCAAGGAGTACCTAACAACTAAAACTCCCGCTATTTCTATTCATGCAGAAGAATCAGGAAAATTAATAAAGACTTCTGAATTAACTTGGTGCATTGATCCATTAGATGGAACTACTAACTATTCTCACGGTTATCCATTCTTTGGTACTTCAATAGGTCTTTTATATAAAAACAATCCTATCTTAGGTGCTGTATCAATACCCTATTTAAACGAACTTTATTCTGCATGTATTGGGAAAGGTTCATATTGCAATAATAAAAAATTAAAGGTGTCAGATACTAATACTCTTATTGATAGTCTTCTTGTAACAGGTTTTTCATATGATAGGTTTGAAACTGAGGATAATAATTATGCAGAATTTTGTTATCTAACACATAAAACTAGAGGAGTTAGAAGAGGAGGTGCAGCTGCTGTTGATTTAGCATTTGTTGCTTCGGGGAAAGTAGATGCATATTGGGAAAGTGGCTTAGAAATATGGGATCTAGCTGCTGGTGCTATTATTGTTAAGGAAGCTGGTGGTGCCGTTTCTAATTACCCTAACGGTGAATTTGATCTTAGCTCTGGAAGAATATTGGCTTGCAATCCTAGACTTGAAGAAGAACTTAAATTGGAATTAAGCAAAGTCACTCCATTTAATAAACAACTTTACATTTAAAAATTGAAATTATCTTTTTAAAATGAGTGATATTAAAGAATTCAATTTAATAGATGTAAGGTATAATTCCTCCATTGTTAATGATTTAAACAATATATATAAGTTGTGGGGTTATGAAGAAGTTTCACCTTCTTTTATTAATAATCTTGAGACAATCAGGGGTAGAGAAATAATTAATGAGGATGAACTTATTGGAATAGTAAGTAATAATTCATTATGTTTAAGACCAGAAATGACTACTTCGATAGTTAAATTAACATCCACAAGATTATTAAATAAGAAGAGACCAATAAGACTTTATAATAGTGGTATTGTATTTAATAAAAAACAAAGTTATAAAAATACTTTTAAATTTCAAGAAAATTTTCAAAGCGGGATAGAACTCATTAGTTATGACACTCAATTCCCTGAGATTGAAGTTATAAATATATTATTTGATGCAATTGATAATATCAATTTAATAGATAGTTGTAATCTAACTCTTCTTGTTAGTACAACGAAAATAATGGATTTAATATTATTAAATTTCAAAAATAATAATTATGAGGAAATTAAGAAATGCATGGTAAATTTAGATAAAGAATCATTAGATAGATTAAATATTGATGAAAATGATAAAGCTATATTGAAGGAATTATTATTTACAAGAGGAGAACCAGCAAACATACTTAAAAAGCTTAAAAATATTTATGGCAATAATAATGTAATTGAGGAACTTGAATGCTTATTTAATACTTTATCAAAAATTTCAATGAAATATAATATAAAAATACAACTTGATCCAACTTATCAACCTCATCTTAATCTATATGCAGGTATAGTTTTTCAACTTATATGCGAATATAATAATATTAAGACGATAATTGCAAAAGGTGGAAGGTATGACGAATTAGTAAGATATTTTAATCCTAATGAGAAAATAATTAATGGAATTGGATTTACAATCTCAATAGATAACTTAAGAGATTTGATTACTGAAAAAACACAATCTAAAAGGAAGGTGTTGTTGTTATTTAAAGACTCTTTTTTATTAGATAAAGGTATAAATGAGCAAAAGGCCTTACAAAAAAAAGGGATAATTACAATACTATATTTGAATCCATGTAATGAAAATTCAAAAGCGAATGCTCTTATGAAAGAACATAATTGTACTGAAATTCAATGGATTAAATAATTTTACCCTTTGAGTTTTATTAAAAAAATTCAATTTGAATAATCTTCTACATTGTATATTTTTAGTACGGACAATACTCCTAATTAAACTTGATTAACCTTAAATTAGGAAATAAAATTTATTAGGTTTAAAAAAATTTTAAAATGGAAAAAGGCGAAATTAGAATAAATACCGAAAATATTTTTCCAATTATAAAAAAAGCTGTATATTCTGATCATGAAATATTTTTAAGAGAACTCGTTAGTAATGCTGTAGATGCAATTAGCAAAAGAAGAATGGCCTCAATGGCGGGAGATTGTGAAAATTGTGATGAACCTCAGGTAAAAATAACTATTGATAGAGAAAAAAATATCTTAAAAATTTCTGATAACGGTATTGGAATGAATGATGAAGAAATAAAAAAATACATAAACCAAGTTGCTTTTTCTAGTGCTGAAGAGTTTCTAACGAAATATAAAAAAGAAAATGACGAATTTATAGGACATTTTGGATTAGGTTTTTATTCTAGTTTTATGGTTGCAAATAAAGTCAATATTTTAACTAAATCAGCCATAGGGGATAGTAAAACATTTAATTGGTCATGTGATGGCTCACCAAATTTTACATTAGAAGAATCTGAAAGAGATTCAGTTGGAACAGATGTAATCCTTCATTTAATGGAAGAAGAGAAAGAGTTCATAGAACCAGAGAGAATAAAATCCCTTATTAAAAAATATTGTGACTTTATGCCTATTGATGTTCTATTAGAGGGTGAAACAATTAATAAAAAAAATCCTCCATGGAGAAAACAACCTAGTGAATTAAAAGATGAAGATTATATTGAATTATATAAATATTTATATCCTTTTCAAGGAGATCCTCTTTTATGGATTCATTTAAATACAGATTATCCATACGACATACAAGGTATTTTATATTTCCCTAAACTATCTGGAAGAGCAGACTGGGAGAAAGGTGAAATTAAACTTTTTTGTAATCAAGTATTTGTTAGTGACTCTATAAAAGAAATTGTACCTAAATATTTATTACCCTTGAGAGGTGTAATTGATTCTACAGATATTCCCTTAAATGTAAGTAGAAGTGCCTTGCAAACCGATAGAAAAGTCAGATCAATTTCATCATTCATTTCAAAAAAAATTGCTAATAAGTTAAAGGATTTATTAAAAAATTCTCCTGAATTTTATACAGAAATTTGGGATTCAATTTCAGCCTTTATTAAAATTGGCGCCATCGAGGACGAAAAGTTTGCTGATCTTGTAGAAAATAGTATTATCTTTGAGACAATTATAAATTCTGATAAGGACGTAAAAAAATATCTTGATGATAAATCTCTTATAAAATCTAATGATAAATTTTACACAACATTATTAAATTATAAGGAGAGAAATAACTTAGAAAAATCTAAAAAAATTATTTATTGTTCTGATTTAATTGGTCAATCTAGTGCTTTAAATATTTGTTTATCCGACAATAAAGAAGTAATAAAATCTGATCCTTTAATAGATGCACAATTTCTTCCATGGATAGAAAGCAAAAATGAAAATTATCAATTTCAAAGAGTTGATTCTGAAATAAATGAGGTTGATGATAAAGAATCAAAAGAAATAGTTGATAAGGATGGAAAATCAAACACAGATAATCTTAAGGATATTATTTCTAAAGCTTTAAATAACGATAAAGTAACAGTAAAAGTTCAATCTCTTAAAAGTAATAATGCGCCTCCAGCAATGATCTTGTTACCTGAACAAATGAGAAGAATAAACGATATGGGGGCATATATGGAACAAAAAATGCCTGGATTACCAGAATATCACGTTCTATTAATTAACAAAGAACATCCACTCATTGCAGGATTAAGTAAAATTACTGGCAATAAAATTATTCTTGATAAAAAAGATCCCGTCGAAAATCCATTAACATCAAGAATTGCTAATCATGTTTATGACATGGCAAAATTAAGTGTAGGAGGATTAGATCAAGAACAAATAATAAATTTTCAAAATAATAATGCAGATTTAATTTCAGATTTACTTAAAACATCAACATAAGTGGTGTGTTAAAATTAAGAGATATAATCACCAAAAAACATGTCTAGGGTTTGTGAGTTGACAGGTGCAAAAGCTAACAATGGAATGGCTGTAAGTCATTCCCATATTCGTACTAAGAAATTACAACAAGTTAACCTTCAAAAAAGGAGACTTTGGTGGCAAGAAGGTAAAAAGTGGATAAACATAAAAATAAGTACTAAGGCATTAAAATCAATTCAAAAAGTTGGTTTAGATAAAATTGCTAAAACAAATGGAGTGGATCTTAATAAGTTCTGATTTAGATGAAGAGTTTATTTGGCCTTTTTGTAATATTAATATCGTTATTTTTCAATTTTAAATCTGTAATTGCTTTCGATTATGCACCTGAAATAGGAGATAAAGCACCTAGTTTTCATTTAGAGGGAATAAACAAAAGTATTAAATCAAAAAAAGTATGGGATTCGAACGAATTAAAAGGTAAATGGATAGTTTTATATTTTTATCCTAAGGATTTCACCGCTGGTTGTACTCTAGAAGCTAAAGGATTTTCTCAGTTAAAAAACGATTTTTCTAAATATAATGCTGAAATAATAGGAATTAGTGCCGACAATCAAGATTCACACGAAAGTTTTTGTAGTGAAAAATCAATAAATTACACATTATTATCCGATCCTAATGGAACTATTAGTGCAAAATATGGTTCCTGGATACCTCCTTATTCTGATAGGAATACTTTTTTGATTTCACCAGAAGGAGAAATAACATACAGATGGATAAGTGTTTTACCCATAAATCATGCGAAGGAAGTTCTTAGTGTTTTAAAGAAAAATATATAAAATTTTGCACGAGCTTTCATTTGGAACATGGTTAATTCATATAAGCTCAGTAATAGAGTGGATTTATGCAATTTTTATAATAAAAAAAATAAGTAACTATAAAAATCTAGACATATATTACTGGTTAAGTCTTGCGATGATACCTAATTTAATTGGAGCCATGTGTGCGATTACTTGGCATATTTTCGATAATCAACCAGAATTATATGGGTTAGTTTCACTTCAAGGAATATTCACATTCGTAGGGAACTCAACATTAGCAATAGCTGCTATTGCAATTTATAAAAAAACAGAATCCTATGAATGATTTTTTTTTAAGGTTTTTAAGTTTTTTATCAAAATTTGATAATACAGCCTTATTTGCAGTTTCAATAATACCCTATTCTGTATTTTTATATTATTTATATAAGATCAAATCAATTAATAAAATAATTAAAATTGGATTTTCTTTAACTGTATTATTTGTATTTATAACTATTTTAATTTCAATATATTCATTAACATTTTTGAATTTAACGCTTGTTGAAGTTGACGTACTTCACGGTTCAGCGGAATTTTTCTTAACCTTAAGCGATTTTGTTATTTTACTTGGGTTTATAAAGATGTTAAATGGTCTAGAAGTAAATAACTCTTAAGACCTTTTACAATTATGTGATTTATTGCTCGAAATAAAGGAGAATATAATAAATAACGTTTTTCTATGCTTACTACATTATTTGCAGCAGCGTCTGCTCCCGCAACTTTTGAATGGTCACCAAAATGCGCCATCGTAATGATTGCATGTAATGTTTTTGCTTATGCAATTGCAAGAGCCACAATAAGAAAACCTAATGAAGGTTTTGAAATTCCTAATTCACAATTTTTTGGTGGTTTAAGTCATGCTTCTGTCGTAGGAGCAAATTGTTTAGGACATATTTTCGGAATAGGTGCAATACTAGGATTGGCATCTAGAGGTGTTTTGTAGAAAGATTCAAAAGTAATTTTTGAATTTAATTTGCCAAATTAAATTTATTTATAATTTTTTCTGCCATCTGATCAGGTTTAAGACCTAACTTTTCTTTACTCTGATCAGGTGAAGCATGATCTACAAGCACGTCTGGAATACCAATTCGGAAAACTGGTACATTTATTTCGTTATCGTTTAACATCTCAACAATAGCCGAGCCAAATCCTCCTATTAATGTACCTTCCTCCATTGTTACTACTTTTTTAAGTTTTCTTACTAGGGGTATTATTAAATCTTGGTCAAGAGGTCTAACAAATCTAGCATTAACTATACAAGAACTAATACCTTTACTTTTTAGTAATTTTGCAGTTTTACTGGCAGCTTCAACCATAGAACCATAAGCAATAATTAAAACATCATCACCTTCTTCAAGGATTTCTCCTTCGCCAATTTTTAAAGGTTCCCATCCCTCATCCATAACTGCAACACCTAATCCTGAACCTCGTGGAATACGAAGTGCTGTTGGACCTTTGTGATTAATGGATGTAATTAACATTCTCTGTAGTTCAGCTTCATCTTTAGGAGCCATTAAAACAAAGTTAGGAATAGCCCTCATATAGCTAATGTCATATTGACCTTGATGAGTTGGTCCATCTGCACCAACGATTCCAGCTCTATCTAAAACAAATGACACAGGAAGATTCTGAATACCAACATCATGAATTAGCTGATCAAAAGCACGTTGTAAGAAAGTACTGTAAATTGCGACTACAGGCTTAAGTCCGTCACAGGACATTCCTGCTGCCAATGTAACTGCATGTTGTTCAGCTATTCCCACATCAACATATTGTTCTGGAATACTTTTTTGTAATAAATCTAGTCCAGTTCCAGTTGCCATCGCGGCTGTAATACCTATTACCTTACTATCCTGCTCACAAATTTTTAAAAGGGTTTGACCAAATATTTTACTATAACTAACAGGTTTAGGCCTGCTCGATGGAATTGATTTTCCAGTAGTAAGATCAAATGACGATTGTGCATGATAGCCCACTTGATCTGCCTCTGCATATGGATAACCCTTTCCTTTTGTTGTAACAACATGAACCATCACCGGTTTTTTTAGTCTATGAGCGGCATTAAATGTATTTATAAGATTAGAAATATCATGTCCATCAATTGGTCCCATATATGTAAAACCAAGTTCTTCAAAAACTGCACCTACTTTTGGTACGGCTAAACGTCTAACACTTCCTTTGATATTTTTTAATTCTTCAGGTAAGTCTTTTCCAATAAGAGGAATATTTTTAACACTTTCTTGAACACTATCTGACAAAAATTGTAATGGTGGACTTAATCTTACTCTATTCAAATACGTTGATAGAGCACCTACAGGAGGAGATATTGACATATCATTATCATTCAAAACCACAACTAAAGGAGTATTTGGCAAATGTCCAGCATGATTTATTGCTTCTAAAGCCATTCCACCCGTTAATGCTCCATCACCTATAACAGCAACGCATTTGTAATTTTCCCCTTTTCTATCTCTTGCTATTGCCATTCCTAATGCAGCTGATATAGATGTGCTTGCGTGTCCTGCTCCAAAATGATCAAATTTACTTTCACTACGTTTTAAATAACCAGCTATACCTTTTTGCTGACGTAAGGAGTCAAACTCATTAAAACGTCCAGTAATTAACTTATGAGGATAACCCTGATGACCTACATCCCATACAACTTTATCGAAATCAAGATCTAATGTTTGATATAAAGCAAGTGTTAATTCAACTACACCCAGACCTGGACCTAGATGACCACCACTTGTTGAAACAACCTGCAAATGTCTCTCTCTAATTTGACAAGCAATTTCCTCCAATTGTGATACCGTTAAACCATGCAATTGATTTGGATGACTTAACTCACTTAAAAGCATTATATAAAAATATTTACTTATATAATCTAAAACGTTGAGGTGCAATTTGAGTAATTTTTTTGAAATAGATTATGTAATGTTTTATTAGATTAATATTTAATGCTAAAAATATATATATGGAAGATTATTTAAAAAAAATACTTCAGGCTCAAGTCTATGAAGTAGCAAAAAAAACACCTTTAGAAAAAGCAAATAATTTAAGTAAAGCACTTAAAAATAATATTTATTTGAAAAGAGAAGATCTTCAAGATGTATTTTCTTTTAAAATAAGAGGTGCATTCAATAAAATGAGGCAATTACCAAAATCTAAACTTGAGAATGGTGTCATAACCTCAAGTGCTGGTAATCACGCACAAGGCGTAGCACTAAGTGCATTGAAATTAAATTGTAGAGCAACTATATTAATGCCAATAACTACCCCTTTAGTAAAAGTAAATGCTGTTAAAAATCTAAAAGCAACTGTTATATTATTTGGTGATAATTATGATGAGACATATAATGAAGCAATACGCCTTAGTGTAGAAAAGAATCTATGTTTTATTCATCCATTCGATGATCCTGAGGTAATAGCAGGCCAAGGTACTATAGCCATTGAATTAGTACAACAAATAAAAGAACCACCTGATTCAATTTATGTTGCTGTGGGAGGAGGAGGCTTGATAGCAGGTATTTCTATATACATTAAAAAAATTTGGCCACAAGTAAAAATAATTGGTGTAGAGCCTGAAGATGCAGATGCGATGACTAAATCCTTAAAAAATTCAAAATTAATAGAATTACCTTCAGTTGGTCTATTTGCTGATGGCGTAGCAGTAAAAAAAGTTGGAGAAAAAACCTTTGAAATTGGAAAAAAATATATTGACAAAATGATAACTGTAAATACTGATGAAATATGTGCCGCCATTAAAGATGTTTTCGAAGATACCAGATCAATCTTAGAACCAGCTGGTGCTCTATCTATTGCCGGAATGAAAAAAGATATATTTGAATCAAAATACAAAAACAGAAATATGATTGCTATTGCATGTGGAGCAAATATGAATTTCGAAAGACTTAGATTTGTAGCAGAAAGATCTGCACTTGGAGAGTACAAAGAAGCAATGATTGCTGTTGAAATTCCTGAAAAAGCTGGAAGCTTAATTAGTTTCTGTAGTTTGCTAAATAATAGAAATTTAACTGAATTTAGTTATAGAATGTCTAATTCAATTAATGCGCAAATCTTTGTTGGTATTGAAGTTAACGGTGTAATTGATAAAGAAGAACTTTTACAGGAATTTAGAAAATCAAATTATCCTTTTATAGATATCAGTAATGATGAATTATCTAAAACTCATCTAAGACATATGGTAGGTGGTCGATTACCTCAAAAATTCACAGAATTAGAAAAATCAAATATTGTGGAATTACTGTATAGATTTGAATTTCCAGAAAGACCAGGAGCATTAACAAATTTTCTAAAAAACATGAAATCTAATTGGACAATAAGCATCTTTCACTATAGAAATCATGGATCTGATGTAGGAAAAATTGTTATAGGAGTATTAATAGATCGCGCTGAAATTAATTATTGGAATAAATTTGTTGAATTCTTAGGTTATAAATATTGGGATGAGACTAATAATCAAACATATAAGTTATTTCTTGGTGCATCAAATAAAATATAAGGTAACTTTAAAAAGAGTTAGGCATTAAAAAAAATTAACCAAACAGATCCAATTACTAAAAAGTTAGCTGATATAAACTTGGTTACAAGAGTTGAGGCTGTTCTTTATCTTAAAGGTAGGCCTATATCAAAAAAGAATCTTTCAGAAATTACTAATACTGATATTAATTCTATTAATAACGCATTAAAAGAATTACAAGAAAAATACTCGAACACAAAATCTGCAATTGAATTAAATGAAGTTAACAACTGTTATTGTTTGGAGTTAAAATCAACATTAAATGAATTTGTAGAGGATTTATTACCATCTGAACTAAAAACATCAGAATTAAGGACACTTGCAACAATTGCTATTAAGAAAAAAATACTGCAATCAGATCTTATAGTTTTAAGAGGATCGGGAGCATACGAACATATAAAAGAATTAACAAATAAAAATTTTATTATTAAGCGAAGGCAAAAGGATGGAAGATCTTATTGGCTATCATTATCCGAAAAATTTTTTCAAACTTTTGCTGTAACCAATGAATACCTATCTCAAATAGGCGGCAATAAAAAGTAAATGTTACAATTAAATAAATTACTAGAAAATAATGTTATCTGAGATCTTTGCTGTTCTAGGTCAAACTTTATCAATTTATTCATTTATCTTGATCATTAGGATATTACTTACATGGTTTCCTGGAATAGACTGGAGCAATGGAATATTATCAGCATTAACGTCTATAACAGACCCATATTTGAATTTATTTAGGGGAATAATCCCGCCTATTGGTGGATTTGATATTTCATCATTGTTGGCTTTTTTACTACTCAATGTTATCCAAAACTTAGTTAGTAATCTTCAATATGCCAGCTTAGGTTATGGTTAGTTTTAAATTTATCGATCATCTCCTGAACCAGAAATTTTTCCTTTTGCCGCTCTTAATTTCAATTTTTCTAAATTTTGTAATGCAACTTCCTCCAATTTAAAATCGAATTCGTTGCAAAGATTAGATAAATACCATAAAACATCACCTAACTCTTTTTTAATACCTTTTTTAGATTCTTCATCAAATATACCTTTTTTATCTCTAATTACTTTTTTAACTTTTTCTGCCACTTCACCAGCTTCGCCAACTAATCCTAGTGTTGGGTATATATTATTTGAGCCTAAATTTGGATATTGGGCTGTTAAGCGAGCTTGCTTCTGATAAGTTTTAAAATCCATAGATTAAATAACTAACTTTATGTATGTTAAATTTACTTATATCTAGCAATATTATTTATATATGTCGAATATTGATTTAAAAAGAAGAACAAAGATTGTTGCCACAATTGGACCAGCTACACAATCTGAAGAAATTATTACTGATCTTATAAAGGCTGGAGTTACAACATTTCGTTTGAATTTTTCACATGGAGATCATAAAGATCATGAAGAAAGAATTAAAACTATAAGAAAAGTTTCTGAAAAACTAGATTTAGATATTGGCATACTTCAGGATCTTCAGGGTCCTAAAATTAGATTAGGAAGGTTCAAAGATGGTCCTGTAAAAGTGAAAAAAGGGGATATATTTTTATTGACCTCCAATGAAGTTGAATGTACAAACAGTATTGCTAATGTTACTTATAACAAACTTGCCCAAGAAGTTACCTCAGGAAAAAGAATATTATTAGATGATGGAAAAATTGAAATGATTGTGGAGAAGGTTGACAAAGTAAATAATTTATTAGAGTGTAAAGTAACTGTCGGTGGAGTCCTTTCCAACAATAAAGGAGTGAATTTTCCAGATGTACAATTATCTGTTAAGGCATTAACTGAAAAAGATATAGAAGATCTTGAATTCGGATTAACTGCTGGTGTTGATTGGATAGCTCTGAGTTTTGTGAGAAATCCATCAGATATTAATGAAATAAAAAATTTAATAAATAAGAACGGTTATTCAATTCCTGTTGTGGCCAAAATTGAAAAATTTGAAGCGATTGACCAAATAGATTCAATATTACCCTTGTGTGATGGGGTTATGGTTGCACGCGGAGACTTAGGAGTTGAAATGCCTGCAGAAGAAGTTCCTCTTTTACAAAAAGAGTTAATTAGGAAAGCTAATACACTAGGGATTCCCATTATTACAGCTACACAAATGCTTGACTCCATGGCATCAAATCCTAGACCAACTCGAGCAGAAGTTAGTGATGTTGCTAATGCAATTCTTGATGGTACTGATGCTGTGATGCTTTCAAATGAAACAGCTGTGGGTGACTATCCTGTAGAATCTGTTGAAACTATGGCGACTATTGCTAGAAGAATTGAACGTGATTACCCATTAAAAGCAATTGAGAGTCACCTTCCTTGTACTATTCCCAATGCAATAAGCGCAGCGGTAAGTAACATAGCTAGACAACTTGATGCTGGAGCGATAATCCCCTTGACTAAATCCGGTTCTACAGCACGTAATGTAAGTAAATTCAGACCTCCTACTCCTATTCTTGCTACCACGACAGAGAGGTGTGTTGCCAGAAGATTGCAATTAGTATGGGGGGTTACTCCATTATTAGTCAAAAATGACGATAGAACTGCAAAAACATTCAGTATTGCAATGCAAATAGCACAAGAAATAGGGATTCTGAAGCAAGGTGACTTGGTTGTTCAGACTGCTGGGACGTTAACGGGAATTAGTGGTTCTACTGATCTAATAAAAGTTGGCTTAGTCAGAAAAGTTGTGACTCGAGGAATATCAATAGGTGAAATAGGTGTTACCGGTAAAGCAAGAAACATAAAGACTACTCCTGATTTATCATTAATATCACCAGGTGAAATTTTATTTGTCCCAAAAAATATATTAACGGATTTACCTTACTCTAAAGAAATAACTGGAATAGTTACAGATCAAAATGTTGATGAATGCTATAAAATATTCAAAAAAAATAATATAAAAGTATCCACTATTTGTAATTTATCTACTATTGATAATCTTGTTAATAACGGTGATTTAATAACATTACAACTTAATGAAGGAGTTGTTTATATGGGACAAATAGAGGACGATGAGGATGCACTAGATAAATATAAATATGTCTAGGAATATATCTCTTAAAGAGGCCTTTAATATGGCTGGTAAGACTTTAGTTTCAAATAAATTAAGAAGTTCTCTTACTATGCTTGGAATTATTATAGGAAATGCATCAGTAATAACCCTTGTTGGACTAGGGAGAGGAGCTCAAACTCTTGCTAAAAATCAATTAAGTAATTTAGGTGCAAATGTATTATTTATTGTTCCAGGAAATAACGATACTAGAAGAAGAGGTATATCGTTTCCCAAAAATCTTGTTTTGGAAGATTCAATTGCAATTAGCAATCAAGTTCCAAGTGTTAAAAAAGTTGCACCACAAATCTCTGCTAATGAAATAGTTCAATCCAATTCAAAAAGTTTAAATATTTCAATTGCTGGGGTTACACCTGAATTTCTTGATGTAAGAAGTTTCGAGGTGGATGAAGGAAGATTCATCTCTCAAAGTGACGTAAATGCAGCTAGAAGTTTTGCTGTTATTGGTCCTGATCTAAAAGAGGACTTTTTTAAAGGCAACTCTGTTATTGGTGAAAAAATAAGAATAAAAGATCACACCTATGAAATAATTGGAATGCTTAAACCCAAAGGAGCTGTTTTTGGTAGCAATCAAGATAAAAATGCATATATTCCTCTTACTACAATGGTTAATAGAATAAGTGGTAAGGATCCCACCTATGGTGTTAGTTTAAGTTTTATAAGTGTAGAAGCGATTAATAAGAACAAAACTAGAGCTGCAAAGTTCCAAATTACAAATTTATTACGTCAAAGGCATAACATTATAAGAGATGATGATTTTGCAGTTAGATCACAAGAAGATGCTTTAAACATCGTAACGAATATTACAAGTGGTCTTACTTTTTTATTGGCAGGAATAGGTGCCGTATCACTTATTGTTGGAGGTATAGGAATAATGAATATAATGCTTGTTTCTGTTAGTGAAAGGACAGAGGAGATTGGACTAAGAAAAGCAATAGGAGCAAAACAATCAGATATTCTTATACAATTTTTATTTGAGGCTTTGATTTTATCTACAATTGGAGGTTTGGTTGGAACAACAACCGGTTTGTCAGGGGTATTTCTTCTTGGAGTAATAACTCCTTTACCAGCTTCCGTAGGACTAACAACAACCTTATCAACAATGATTATTTCAGGTTCAATAGGATTAATCTTTGGTGTATTACCAGCAAAAAGGGCGTCTCAATTAGATCCAATTGTTGCTTTAAGAAGTTTGTAAGTCTCTCTTTGCTTATGGTCAAATTTAATGAACTTATTAAAGTAATTATAAGTCTTCAAATCTTAATAATATCAACATTTATTCCTGTTTTTATCTCTATACCTTTTACAAATAAATATATTGGAATATTCGAGTTACCAATAACATGGCAATTGCCTTCTATCGTAATAATTACTTTAATATTTAAAAGTAAGATAGTAATAAAAGCATTTAGTATCTATTTAATAATTGGTTTGTTTTTTATTCCAATATTTCAGCAAGGAGGTTCATTAGGATATTTATTAACTCCAAATTTTGGTTATTTATTAGGAATATATCCTTTAATCAAAATTATAGATAATTTAAATATTAGAAATCAAATAATTAATAATTATGACCTTCTTAAATATGGAATATTAGGAATAGTTAGTATGCATCTTATTGGAATAATTTATAACTGCATTCAAGTATTAGTTTTTAAACACTCAGAATTATTACTATATAATATTTCAAAATATTCACTAGGTAAATTCTTCTATCATGTATTAATGCTAGCACCAGTTACTTTAATTATTAAAATAATTAATAATAATAGATATCAAAGATGATTTTAAATATTAAACATAATAGATTTTATTTTATTTTATTATCAATCTTAATTATCTTTTCTGATCAATTTACTAAGAATTTAATTATTATTAATTATAAATCTATAATAAATAATAATCTTTTACTTTTTAGTATTGACTATGTAAAAAATTATGGTGCAGCATTTAATATTTTAAGTGGTAGTAGAATTTTCTTATCGACAGTTAGCATTGTAATAAGTTTATTTCTAATATATTTTATTTTATATAAAAAAAATATAAGTAATATAGACTTATTAAGTTTCAGTTTCATTATGGGAGGTACGATAGGAAATGGAATTGATAGAATAACAAGAGGTTATGTTATAGATTTTATTAATTTAAACTTAATAAATTTTCCTGTATTTAATATTGCTGATATATCTATAAATATTGGTCTTATAATTATTATATATGGATATATTAAAAATAAACGATAATAATGTATCAATTTCTTTTTAGATACTATAGATATTTTTTTATTGTATTATTTTTATATCTTTTATTGAAGTTTTTAAGCAATATACTAAATTTTTATTCGATTTTAATCTTTTTTATTATTATTTTAATTTTATATTCTAAAAATAAAAGATTATTTAAAAAGTTTGCTTATAAAATAATCTTTAAGCAACAAAATAGTTTTACTTTTAAAAATAAATATGGAGCTGCAAAGAATAGTCTTGAATCAATCGATCAAATTAATAAAAAAATCACTAATAAAATATATGGAAATTTATTGAAATATGAAAAAATTAAACTAGAAAAACAATTTAAGTACGGAGACTATAATGTTACATTATTTGGAGCGGGATCCTCTGGTAAAACATCCATAGCGAGAGCATTATTGAAAAATTTAATTGGAAAGATATCTCCAACAATTGGTACTACAAAAGATATAACAAGTTATATAATCAGAATTCCTATTTTAAAACGAAATATTAATATAATTGATACTCCTGGGTTATTTGAAGCTTCTAGAGAAGGCCAACAAAGGGAGGATTCCACAATAATAGAGGCATCAAAATCAGATCTTATTCTTTTTGTTATTGACCAAGACATCAATAAATATGAACTCTATTTAATTAAAGAATTATCAGATTTGAAAAAGAAAATAATTATTGTTTTAAATAAATGCGATTTAAGAACGGAAAAACAAAATAACATTATCAAAGAAAACATTATCTCAATTACATCTGCCAAAAAAATTAAACTATCAGTAATAAAAACTATTGCTTCTCCTAAAACCTTATCAAACAATTTAATTGGCTCATTAAAAATAACTCCTGACGTAAGTAATTTATTTAGAGAGATAATTGAAATACTTGATGCAAATGGAGAAGAATTATTAGCTGATAATATTCTTTTTCGATGTAATAAATTGGGACTGATCAGCAAAAATGTATTATCAGAACAAAGAAATATAAGTGCTAATAAAGTAATAAATAAATATACTCTTATTACCGGAGGAGTAATACTTGTAAATCCACTGCCTGTTTTAGATTTTATTACAACAACATCAGTAAACGTCCAAATGATCCTTGAAATTTCAAAAATATACGATTTTAAGATAACAAAAAAGAAGCAGTAGAATTATCTAAATCGTTATTAACAACCTTAGCAAAACTTGGTATTTTAAAAGGAGGACTTAACGTTATAACAAACGCATTAGCTGCTAATTTTACAACAATATTTATATCAAAATCATTACAGTCGATAACAACATGTTGGTTATTAAAAATAGTAGGTTTATCAATTAAAAAATACTTTAATAATGGGAAAAATTGGGGAGATGGTGGGATACAAGAAGTAATTGAGGATATTTACAAATTAAATAAAAGAGAAGATATATTAAATAATTTTATTAAGGAAGCAATAAATAATATAAAAATGAACGAGGATGCAAAATTTCAACATAAATTGCCGCCATATTTGAAGAATGACTAGTTATTTGATCATTTAAGAAAGATCTAAAGTCAAAAACTGTTATTAATAGTAAATATAAAATACATATTAATATTGAAATAAACCCTGTTATGATGGCAATTAATTTTGATCTACTTATTTTCATCAGGATTAATTTAGTAATTTCAGAAGATCATTAACATGAGATTCACTTGTATTGTAATTTCCAAAAACTGCTCTTAAATAATATCTATTTTTAAATAGAGGCCTAGAAATCATAAAGTGGTTTTTCATGAGATTTATTCTTTTATTTAACGTCCACAAATCTGATTCATTTTTATTCATACCTTTTGGTATAAAGGAAATAATATGCAAAGGTCCAGAATAAATATCATATTTTGCTGTATCTAAATTATTTTCGAAAAGTATTCTTCTCTCAATAGATGAATTTAATACATTCTCTATTCCTCGCATACCCAGAAATCGCAAACCTAGCCATAGTTTGATTATTTCAGCGGGTCTAGAACCTTGTATTCCTAATTCTCCTCTATTTAACAAGTCGTTCTCTGTAGATACATAAGGTAAACCTGTCGAAAATGTATTTTTAAGAATTTCAATATTTGAAACTATTAATATTGACGATGTTTTTGTAATTCCAAGTATTTTCTGTGGATTTATAGTTATTGAATTAGCTAGATCTACATTATTAATTCTATTTATGGATAAATTAGTAATTGAAAAAATCCCTCCTATTGAGCCATCAATGTGTAACCAAATATTTCTTTCATTACAAATTCTGCTAATTTTATCTATTGGATCTATTGCTCCACGTACTGTTGTGCCAAGAGTAGCCACAATAGCAAATATTTTTTTACCGTCATTAGAACACTTATCAATAGTCTTTTTAAGCTCAATCATATCCATGCAACCATCTTTATCTGTTTTGACTTTAATTAAATTATTTTTTCCAAGACCCATTATTCTATTACATTTTTCAAATGATGAATGAGCTTCTTCGCTAATTACATAAACTGCTTTTGGATCAGTTTCAAGTCCGGCAGAATTTCTTGCTGCGACTAACGCATTTAAATTACTTAAAGTCCCGCCACTTGCTGCAACTCCACCTGCTAAATTGGAAAAACCTAGTTTTATTGAAAACCACTTACAAATTGTTTCTTCAAGAATAGAAATACTTGGTGATAATTCATGTGCAAGAAGATTATTATTTAAGCCAGCAGCAATTAAATCTCCCAAAATAGAAATAATTAATGGTGGTGGGTCTAAATGAGCAAGGGAGCCTGGATGTACTGGATTAAATGAACTATAAATAAGACTTTCAATCTCAGAAAATAAAACATCAACAGATTTACCATATTCTCCGGGTACTGAACATTCAAATTTACTGTCTATAGGTATAGGACCTAATTTATCTGCATCTGAGAACCATTTACATATGATTTCAGAAGTTCTGTTGAGAAGTATGAACAAACTTTCGTTATTTCCTGAATATTTCGGAAATAGATATTTTTGATTATTAATTGAATCTGATGTCATTCTTAAATTAATTATTAATTAGGATATTTATAATGTTTATAAAAAAGAAAGGTTATTGATATAATGAACCAAAAAACTATAAATCAGCATAAAAGAATTAAACACTTAGATTATATTAAATGGATGAAATTCATTTTACGAAAATCTGAAGAAGTAGGTAAGTTTGAATTACCTATTACAGCAGTAATAATAGATGAGAAAGGAAGATGTATTGGTAGAGGAAGCAATAAAAGAGAAATAAACAATGACCCATTAGGTCATGCAGAATTAATAGCACTTAGACAAGCTGCATGGATTAAAAATGATTGGCGATTTAATGAATGCAGCATAATTGTTAATTTAGAGCCTTGTACGATGTGTGCTGCTGCATTAGTTCAAGCAAGAATGGGCAAAGTGATATATGGTGCAGAAGATGAGAAAAGAGGCGGATTCGGAGGAACGATTGATTTATCCAAGCATGAAAGCGCACATCATAAAATGAAAGTTGTAGGAGGGATTTTAAATCAGGATTGTAAAAATAAAATTAAGTTATGGTTTAAAAAGATGAGGAATCAAAAATAGAAAATTTCTTTAATTCAGTATCAAATAAATTTAATAATCGATCAACATTCTCTTCACTAGAGTTAAACCCCATTAAGCCAATACGCCAAACTTTTCCAGACAAAGCACCTAGTCCATTACCTATCTCTATACCAAAATTCTTCAAAAGATGATTTCTAAATGCATCTCCATCTACTGCAGGAGGAATTTTAACTGTTGTAAGCGTAGGTAATCTAAATTCACTAGAAACATGTAATTCCATACCTAAAGTTTCTAATCCCTTCCATAATTTAATTGCATTAGAATTGTGTCTGCTCCAAATATTTTCTAAGCCTTCATTAGCGATTAATCGCAAACCTTCCCTTATTGCAAAATTCATATTCACTGGAGCCGTATGATGGTAAACCCGATCAGATCCCCAATATCTATTCAATAAAGATAAATCTAAGTACCAATTTGGAACTTTAGAGGTTCTTGAACTAAGCTTATCCTCGGCACGTTTATTCATTGTAAAAGGACTAAGTCCAGGGGGACAACTTAGACCTTTTTGACTGCAACTATATGCAAGATCAATTTTCCAATCATCAATAAAAAGTTCTAAAGCGCCTAATGATGTGACAGCATCAACTAAAAACAAACAATCATTTTTTCTGCATAAATCACCAATCCCTTCAAGAGGTTGTAATACTCCTGTAGATGTCTCTGCGTGAACGATAGCAAATATTGCTGGTCTATTAGTTTCAATTTCAAATTTTATTTCTTCAAAAGTAAACGCTTCTCCCCATTCTTTTTCAATAACTAAAACGTCTGCTTTATATCTCGAAGCCATATCAACCAAACGATCCCCAAAGTATCCCTTTTTTGCGATTAGAATTTTTTCACCTGGCTCTATAAAATTAGCAATAGAGGCTTCCATAGCAGCGCTACCTGTACCACTCATAGGTAGAGTTATCCTATTATTACACTGCCATGTATATCTAAGTAATTTTTGTACGTCGGACATTAACTGTATATATGCCTCATCTAAATGCCCTATTGGATTAAGTGATAATGCCTTAAGGACTTCGGGATGAGCATTTGAAGGTCCTGGTCCTAATAAAAGTCTTGAAGGAACATAAGTTTTAGCGAGATGAGGTAGATTCTCATTATTTAAAGTTGAAATGAGTTTTGTTTCGGTCAAAACCTTTAAAAGCATTACTTTTAAATTAAACTAATTTCTATACTAAAGCGAAGAATGTTTAAGGAAATTCATCCAATTTAAATATTTTAGTTAACAATTGGTAAACATATAACTTGAAATACTCAAAGAACTTAGCAAGTGTTGAAAAAAGTTACCTTTGATACATAATAAGATCTACTAAGTTATTAATTTTATTGGAGGTATAAATAAAGCAATGGCCAAGTCTCCCCAAGACGTTTTAAGTCAGATTAAGGATGAAGGGATTGAACTCATCGATCTAAAATTCACTGACATCCATGGTAAGTGGCAACATCTAACTTTGACATCTGACATGATAGAGGAAGAATCATTTACAGAAGGTCTTGCCTTTGATGGATCTTCTATAAGAGGTTGGAAAGCGATTAACGCATCTGACATGTCTATGGTCCCAGATTCAAGTACCGCATGGATTGATCCTTTTTATAAACATAAAACCCTGAGTATGATTTGCTCTATTCAAGAGCCACGAAGTGGAGAACCTTATGATAGATGCCCACGATCATTAGCTCAAAAAGCATTAAAGTATTTAGATTCTACAGGCATAGCAGATACTGCTTTTTTTGGACCAGAGCCAGAATTCTTTTTATTCGACGATGTTAGATATGACTCTAAGGAAGGTGGTTGTTTTTATAGCGTAGACACTATAGAGGCTCCCTGGAATACTGGACGAACAGAGGAAGGTGGAAATTTAGGATATAAAATTCAATACAAAGAGGGTTATTTCCCAGTTGCCCCTAATGACACTGCTCAAGACATAAGGTCTGAAATGTTATTGCTAATGGGTGAATTAGGAATTCCAACTGAGAAGCATCACCATGAAGTAGCTGGAGCAGGACAGCATGAACTTGGAATGAAATTTGATTCCTTAATTAATTCTGCTGATAGTGTTATGACATACAAATATGTTGTAAGAAACGTCGCAAAAAAATATGGCAAAACAGCTACATTTATGCCTAAACCTGTTTTTAACGATAATGGAACAGGCATGCATGTTCATCAGAGTCTATGGAAGAGTGGTCAACCTCTTTTTTATGGCGAAGGATCATATGCAAATCTATCTCAGACAGCAAGGTGGTATATCGGAGGTATTTTGAAACACGCTCCATCATTCCTTGCATTTACTAATCCAACAACTAATAGCTATAAAAGATTAGTGCCAGGTTTTGAAGCTCCTGTTAATTTAGTTTACTCAGAGGGTAATAGATCAGCAGCTGTAAGAATTCCTTTAACTGGACCTAGTCCAAAAGCTAAAAGATTAGAATTTAGATCAGGCGATGCACTTGCTAACCCTTATTTAGCTTTTTCTGTAATGATGTTAGCTGGCATTGATGGGATTAAGAATCAAATTGACCCTGGTGACGGTGTTGACGTTGACTTATTTGAATTACCAGCAGAGGAGCTTTCAAAAATTGATACAGTTCCTTCATCTCTAAACGATTCACTAAATGCACTTAAAGCTGATAAAGATTATTTGTTAGCCGGAGGAGTATTCACAGAAGATTTCATCGATAATTTTATTGATATAAAATATGAAGAGGTTCAACAATTAAGACAGAGGCCTCATCCTCATGAATTTTTTATGTACTATGACGCTTGAGTCAAAGTAAAAAATTTACGAATTTCAAAAGATCATTTTGAGAATTATCACAAATAATTCTCAGATTGATTTTTTTTTTGTTGGAATGTAGTTAAGTAATAATAAAAAATGGCTAAAGATCAATTTTCTAAAATTGCATATAAAACACTTCAACAAGGAAAAAGTATCGCTGGACTAGCTCATAAAGAATTAAGTACAAGAATCATGAACTTCGTACTTCCGGATAATAAGCTTGGTAATTTTAATATCGATAAAAAGCTCTTGGTAGATATCCAAAACTCTATGGATCGTCTTAGAGAAGATGATTGGAATGATGCTGAAAAAAATATATATCCCCAGAAATTATTATTTGATGAACCTTGGCTGAGATATTTAACCCAATATCCAAAAATTTGGCTGGATATGCCAAATACTTGGGATAGGAGAAGAAAACAAAATTATAAAGATCTTCCTAAAAATATAGAGAATGAAAATTACCCAAAGTATTACTTAAGAAATTTTCACCATCAGACAGATGGTTATCTTTCGGATTTTTCGGCGAGTATTTATGATTTACAAGTTGAAATACTTTTTAATGGAAGTGCAGATGCAATGAGAAGAAGAATACTTAAACCTCTTAAGCAAGGATTAAATAATTTTAATAGTAGGAAAAAAAATTCTATTAAAATACTTGATGTTGCTACAGGTTCCGGTAGAACACTAAAACAGTTAAGAGGTGCATTTCCAAAAGAAAAAATTATAGGACTTGATTTATCAGGTTCTTACTTAAAAGAAGCTAGTAGATTTATTTCAAACTTAGATGGTGATTTAATAGAATTAATTAAAGGTAATGCTGAAAATTTACCATTTAAAGATAATAGTATTCAAGCAATTACATGTGTTTATTTATTCCATGAATTACCAAGAACAGTTCGAGAAATTGTCTTAAAAGAATTCTTTAGAGTACTTGAACCAGCTGGAATATTAATTCTTGCTGATTCAATACAAGAGAATGATTCTCCTGATTTTATACAGATAATGGAAAATTTTTATAAATCATTCCATGAGCCTTTTTATTGTGATTACATCAAAGAAGACATAACTTCAAAAATAAAAGATATAGGCTTTAAAAACATTAAATCAAATTCATTTTTCATGACTAAAGTGTGGTCTGCTATAAAATGAAGAACCAAAAAATAATTACTATGAAAAACGTTGATGAGGATATTATTCAACTTGCCCAAGAACTTAATAATAAGTTAAAAATTGATCATCTAGAGTGGCATAAGCTAAAAGGAAAAAAAATCAATAGATCGGCAGAACTAATTTCAGCAGCATTATGCCAATTACTAATTTCAGGGAATGAGGAGGATACTATAAGTTATTTGGAAGAAAGTATAAAATGGTTAAAAGAAATAAATGTTGACAAGCCATGTCAAAGAAAACATTCATCTTTTTAATGCCAATTGGAGACGATTACCCTTATTACTCCATCTAATATCATCAAAACACTCGTTTATTATATATAGACCACGGCCATTTAAAGAACCTATTTTATCAGGTAATTTGTAAATTCTTTTTTTACTTTCTAAGCCATTGCCTTGATCTTGAATCTGCCATACACACCAATTGGGAGTAATAATTCTTCTAACTCTTATTAATTTTTTTGGATCTAAATTATTCCCATGCGTAACCGCATTAATAAGGGCTTCATGTAATCCTAATTTTAAGCGATATCTATATTGAGAAGCATTTAAGGGTTCTAACAATAAATCTACAAAATCATTTAATTGTAATGAGGAATCTAATTCAAAATTAGACCAGTTGATTGTTGGTCTATTTAATAAGTTTATAATTAAATTTAAAAGAAATTTGCCCTGAAAAAAGGACATAACTCTATATCATTATTATAAATATTTTAACTTATCAAAGAGCTATAGATCAAAGAATATTATTGTGTCTCAATGAAATGGCAGGATGTCTGAGAATAGAATCCATAAGTCTAACTCCCCTCAGTTGGTTGATTAGTGGCATGTGTCCTTCAGGAGCGTCTAATGACCAACTAAATGATCCAGGATACCTTGTCCAACAACCATCTTTTTTCCATCCTATCTTTGGCCATAACATTTCATACTTTTTCTCGACAGACTTGAGGATTTTTGCTTGTATTGAGAAACCAAATTTTCCATTTGAATATATACTCCATAATCTATCTATCGTTTGAAGATCAGTTCCTGACATGTTATTAACCTCGCTATAAAAAACATAACCACGATTTTCAGCTAACTTTCCAGCAAGTTTTCGTAAATATGAACTTGTCAATCTATCTGCATCCTCAAATTTTTGTTCTAATAACCGCAATTGAAGTTCCTCATAATTAATGTTTTCATCTGAGGAAGTTATAAACCAATTATTATATTTTTCATCTTTAAAAAAAATTGGTTTATGTTTTTTTAGTACTTGTAATAACCAACCTGCTGCCCAATCGTCCCCTGCTGGATCAAAATTATCAAATATACTATTTCCAATTTCAAATAAATTATCAACTTCAAATTCAATATCAGATAATAATTTAATTCTGATTCTTTGATTTGATTCAATAAATTTTTTTAGTAAATTTAATGTACTCTTATTATGTTCATCTTGATTATTTTTGGTCATTTCTAAGAAATCCATCTAATTTTAAAACTATCCATGTACACCAAAGGAGAAGAACTAGAGAAATTCAGGAAGTTCAAAGGGCCTCTTATCGATGTTAGGAGTCCAGATGAGTATTATAAAGGAAATATGCCTAATTCTATAAACATTCCTTTATTTGATAATGAAGAGAGATCAATAGTAGGAACTTTGTATAAGAGTTATGGAAGGGAAAAAGCATTACTAAAGGGATTGGAAATTGTATCCGTTAAAATTGAATACATTATAAATAATATATTTGAAGCCATAAATGATTATAAATCAAAAAATCATGATTCAAATTTAGAAGAAACTACTTTAAAAATCTATTGTGCTAGAGGTGGGATGAGATCAAAAAGTATTTCCTGGCTTTTTGAAAAATACAAAATAAATAATATTACCTTGCAGGGAGGTTATAAATCATATAGAAAGTGGACTTTAGAAAGTTTTAATAAGGATTGGGATCTAGTTGTTTTAGGCGGAAAAACTGGTACAGGTAAAACAAAATTATTAAAAATACTTGATGATAATAACTATCAGATTATTGATTTAGAGGGATTAGCCTGCCACCGTGGAAGTACATTTGGAGGACTTGGCATGAAAAAACAACCTTCAAATGAACAATTTGAAAATTTAATAGCAGAGAAATTAAAAAGATTTAAGATAAACAAAAAAATATTTGTAGAAGCTGAAAGTGCAAATATTGGAAAATGTAAAATTCCTCATGAGTTTTTCAGTAAAATGAAAATATCTGAAAGAATCGAAATTATAAAAAGCGAATCAAATCGTTTAGAAGAATTAATTAAAACATATAGTGTTTTTAAGGAACAAGATCTAATAGATGCTGTTATGAGAATAAAGAAAAGGCTTGGTCCACATAGGACAAAAATTGCCATAGATTCAATAAAATCTAAAGATTGGAAATCTGTTTGCAAGTCGGTTTTAGAATATTATGATAAATGCTACGAATATGAAAAAATTGGAAAAAATAATTTAAAAACTATAAATATGACTGATATATTGGATAATCAAATATTTTTGAAATTAATAAATGATTCTTTAATGTATTAATTAATAACGAAAATACCTTTTATTATCTAAAATAAGAAATTAACTTAAGGATTATTATGACAGCTAATAAACAGGCAAAAATTCAGTTCTATGAAGGTGTTGATGAGCCTGTAGTCCCAGAGATTAGATTAACAAGAGGTAATGACGGAACTACAGGACAGGCAATTTTTATCTTCGAAAAACCTCAAGCATTATCTTCAATTGCCGATGGTGAAATCACAGGAATGAGAATGATAGATTCTGAAGGGGAAATATTAACTAGAGAGGTTAAGGTTAAATTTGTTGATGGTGATCCAATGTTTCTAGAGGGTATCTATATATGGAAAACTAAAAATGATTTTGATAGATTTATGAGATTTGCGAATAGTTATGCCAAATCAAATGGATTAGGATATTCTGAAAAGAAGTAAGCAGTTTTTCTAAAATTGAATCGTTCATTTTATTTTAAATTTGCTGTTATAACAATTAGCTCATTAATAATTTGGACTTTAAGGGATTTCATTCTTTTAATAATTTGTTCGTTAGTAATATCTAATATTGTTTGTAATTTATGTAATCAAATTCAAACTGGTTTAAAACTACCAAGATCTGTATCTCTATTGATTGTTTTAGTAGCGATATCATTTATTTTATTTATAGTGGCTATTCTTGTCCTACCTCCCTTCATAAGAGAATTTAATGAGCTACTAATTGATATTCCAAACGGATTATCAAGAATTAATACCTTGATCAATTCTAATTTAAACAAATTCAACGATTTACTTTATGGTGAAGAAACTGAAAACGTCATAGACATATTCAATTTAGTTAATAATGTAGTCCCCATTCCAGATGGTGCAACTATTGCTAAAGCAATTCAAGATAGCTTTATAAATATAATTAACCTAGCGGGGAACCTTGGCTCTGGTTTGATACGAATTTTGTTTGTGTTCGTAGTAAGTCTTATGATCTCTATTGAACCAAAATCTTATAAGGAAGGGGTATTGCTTGTTGTGCCTAAAGTCTATAGAAATAAATTTAGACTTATATTTGATAAATGTAATATTGCATTAAGCAATTGGACTTTTTCAATGGTTATAAGTTCATTATCTGTAGGTTTACTATCATTAATAGCTCTAACAATTTTAGATGTTAAATATGTGGTCTCAAATGCAATCATCGCTATGATCTTAAATGTAATTCCCAACATTGGTCCCGTAATGAGTGGAATATTTCCAATATCAATTGCACTTTTAGATAACTTTTGGAAACCATTAGCTGTTTTAGGTTCTTATATAATTATTCAAAATATTGAGAGTTATTTAATAATGCCCTCTATTTTAAAGAAAAAAGCCAATTTACTTCCTGGATTGACATTAATATCTCAATTTGGATTTACTTTTATTTTCGGACCTTTAGGATTAATATTGTCCTTGCCAATTGCAGTTGTAATTCAAGTTTTAATTAAAGAATTAACAAATAGTAAGGACAGTATATTATCTAGTTAATTTCCTATATAAATATGGATAAGAAAATAGAATAAATATTGAGAGTGGATGCTTGGATATTGCAAAATATAAAGAGTTTAATGTAAAATGATCAAACAAAATTCTTATTTCTGTAGATAGATCAATTAGAATTAAAGAAAATAATAAAATTAAATAGTAATTTATTTTCATTTTGAATAATCAAATAATTTAATCTTTAATTAGAAAGGAAGGGGCTAATAAAATACTTGAGTAACTACCAATTAATATTCCTAATGATAAAGAAATAGAAAACCAAAAGAGTGAATATGAGCCAAATATAATAAGAGTTAGTAAAGGAATTAAAGTTGTAAGACTAGTAAATAATGTTCTTCTAAAAGATTCATTTACCGAAGTTTGAATTATTTCATTATAGTTATTTGAACTTTTATTTAGATTTTCTCTAATTCTGTCAAAAATCACAACTGTATCATTAACTGAATATCCTGCAATTGTTAATAACGAAACAGCAAACAAACTATTTACCTCTATAGATAAAATAATACCTAACCAAGAAAAAATACCAAAAACTATTAATAAATCATGGAATAAAGCTAATAAAGCAAACAATGCATATTTTTTATCAAATCTAAAAGAAATATATAAAGATATGGCAATTAAAGAAACTAGTAACGAAGTTGCACAATTTTTAAGAAGTTTTTTTCCAAGTTTTGGACCTATAATTCTCGAATCTTTACTTTCATAGTTTAAAGGTCCTACTAATTTATCAACATTAGCAATTAGATTATTTGATTCTTCGATTGTTAGATAAGGTGTTCTTATTGAAATCAAGCTATTGTTATTTTGTAT